>CAMCYY010000115.1 GCA_945885335.1 Bordetella parapertussis | reverse complement strand
GGCAAGCCCAGGGTGATCAGTCTGCGTAAAGCCAACAAGCGCGAGGTGAACCGATATGAAAAAGCCATCAAAACCTAAAGCGACGCAACGGACAAATCCGGAGTGGACAGCAGCCATGGTCGCAGAAGCTCGTCCAGCACGGGAAACGTTGCCGAAGATCTTCGGCGCGCGCACTGCGGCTGCAATGCTCAAACCTCGTGGTCGACCAAAGTCTCCGGACTCCAAGGTAGCCATCAGCCTTCGGCTGCCGCCGGAGACCTTGGCTCGCTGGAAGGCGACTGGCCCGGGTTGGCAGACGCGCATGGCTGAGGTTCTACGGGATTCGGTGTAAGTGCAGCCCAACCACCGGTCTGTATCAGACGCTTTGCGCTGCTCAAGCAGAACGTTATGCGTCACTGGGATCGATCTCCCCCCCAAGTTAAAGGGGCCAGGCTCCCTATTCCCCTTGTTCCACCATCTTGAAACGAGCACCACATGCAATTACCAAGCTTCAGCAACAGGTTTTCCGATAACTTGAATCTGCTCCCCGTGCTGGATACTGTTGTGTCTATTGAACTTCTCGATCAGTCAGGCGGCCGAGTTGGCACGATTGAAAACAAACCGGGCCAAGCAGGATCGCTGCGCGTCTATTGCTGGCTTGCAGAAACCTTCGGCTCAATCACGCCGGAAGCTGCGGAGACGGGCCTGAAGATCTATGCAGAGCACACTCTGGATGCCCGTACCAACCCGGGCAAGCATCCCAACATTGATCGGTTGTTCGGCATCGGAACACCGGACCAGGCGCTGCAGGTCAGGGCCGTGTAACCAGCATTTGTCCGGACGCTAACCTGATTATTAATCATGCGATTCGAAGGCATCATCAAATCCTGGAACGACGAAAGAGGCTTCGGCTTCATCGAGTCCACGCAAGGCGGGCAAGCGGTCTTCGTTCACATCAAGGCATTCACGCGACGCGGCACCCGTCCGCAGATTAACGAGCGGGTTTGCTTTGAAGTTGAGCTGGCACCGCAGGGCAAGAAGCGGGCGCGGAATGTCGAACTGGCAAGGGCGGTCCGACCCAGGGCCAGTCGCGCATCGCCAGCCCAGTGGGGCGCGGCAACGCTGTTTGCGATCCCTGCATTTCTGTTTGTGTATCTCATCGTGAGTTTTCTTTGGCGGCCGCCGCTCTGGGTCGGAGCCACGTACCTGGGCGTCAGCCTGCTCACATTCGTTTTCTACCTAATCGATAAATCATCTGCCCTACGCTCCGGTCAGCGCATAGCAGAAAACACGCTTCACCTGCTGTCGCTGGCAGGCGGCTGGCCCGGGGCCCTGCTGGCGCAACAACTGCTGCGCCACAAGTCCACCAAGGCGGAGTTCCGGTCGACCTTTTGGGTCACGGCCATGGTGAACGTTACGACCCTTGTGCTGCTGTGCTCCCCCGCAAGGCGTCTTGATTGGCCATGATCGTTAAAGGCCAGCCGCACTAAATCCCCTCTCTTGTCGAGCAGTACCAATACTGATACTATTTTTCCGTGGCTTCAGTAGACACCATTGTCAAATTGATGAGGCAGACCCCCAAAGGGATCAGCTTCAATGACCTGTGCAAGGTTTGCGACAAGTATTTCGGAAAGCCGAGGCAATCCGGTACGAGTCACCGGATCTACAAGACCCCGTGGCAAGGTGATCCTCGCGTCAATATTCAAAATGACCATGGCAAGGCGAAGCCCTATCAGGTACGCCAGGTGCTGCTGGCCATCGACCGTTTGGAGAGAAATGATGAATAAGGAAGTTGATCGCTACACCTACCGCGTTACGTGGTCCGAAGAGGACGGGGAACACGTTGGGCTGTGCGCAGAGTTCCCAAGCTTGAGCTGGCTTGAGAAAACGCCGGAGAAAGCATTGTCGGGAATTCGAAAGCTCGTAAAAGAAAGCATTGCAGACATGCGCAAGAATCGCGAAGTCGCGCCCGAACCCATCTCGACGAAAGCGTTCAGCGGGAAGTTCATGGTGCGCATACCACCACAGACCCACCGCACGCTCGCCATACAGGCTGCTGAATTCGGCATCAGTCTTAACCGCCTGGTTTCGAGCAAGCTGTCGTAGCGCAACATAGGCCAGCCCCCATGCCCATGAACCAACAAATCCTGCTCGCCAGTCGCCCCGACGTCGTCGCACGCGCCGAAAACTTCCGCCTGGTCGAAACACCGCTGCCGCAACCGGCCGAAGGCCAGGTGCTGCTGCGCCATCTGTGGCTGTCGCTCGACCCCTACATGCGTTCACGCATGGACGATGTGAAGAGCTATGCGCCCAGCGCGGCAGTGGGCGAGGTGATGATGGGTGCGGTGGTGGCCGAGGTGATGGAATCGCGCCACGCGAAGTTCAAGGCGGGCGACACGGTGCTCGCGCGCCAGGGCTGGCAGCTCTACTCGGTGTCCGACGGGCGTGACCTCTCCGTGATTGATGCTTCCATCGCGCCGCTGCCCTGGTATCTGGGCATTCTCGGCAGCGGCGGGGCCACGGCCTGGGTGGGGCTGTTCGACATTGGCGAGGCAAAGGCGGGTGAAACCGTGGTGGTTTCCGCGGCGTCAGGCTCGGTGGGCAGCGTGGTGGGGCAACTGGCGAAGCTGCACGGTTGTCACGTGGTGGGCATTGCCGGTGGCCCGGAGAAGTGCGGCTACTGCGTGGATGAACTCAACTTCGACGCCTGCATCGACTACAAGGCGGGCAACCTGCTGGCTGACCTGCAGGCTGCGACGCCGAAGGGCGTGGATGTGTACTTCGACAATGTCGGTGGCGAAATCCTCGATGCCGTGCTCACGCGCATGAATCCGCATTCACGATTGCCGCTGTGCGGCACCATCTCGCAGTACGACAAGACCGAGCATTACGGCATCCGAAATTTCCGCTCCTTTCTGGTGAACCGCATCCGGTTGCAGGGGTTTGTCATCTCCGATTACCGGGATGAGGCACGCAATGCGCTGCCCAAAATCATTCAGGCCGTGAAAGAGGGCAAACTGAAGTATCGGGTGAGCGTGGCCGAGGGGCTGGCCGCGGCACCGGAGGCCTTTCTGGGTATGCTGAAGGGACGCAATTACGGCAAACAGGTGGTCAAGCTCACCTGAGAACGCAGCTTCTACGCTTACATCATCGGGGGAAACATTCATGTCAACGGATTACGAGATGAAGCTCGCTGAACTCAGCAAGCGCATTGCGATGACTGCTACGCTGTTCATGGCACCGGCCAACATCCTGGTCGGTCTGGGCATCTACGGCGTGTTCGCCACCAGGGGCGATGCCTTTCTTCCGATACTGAACAACATGATGGTCTGCTATGCGTTGATCGCGGTGGGCGTGATCATCGAAGGCATCGGGCTGGTGAAGTTCATGTCGCTCGCGCAGGAGCGGGCGCGCATGCTCGCCAAGGGACCCCCGCCCGGCTGACGATTCGATGCCTCTTGCGCCTCGCCGGGCCTGCAAAACCCGTTGCCTCGCCCCTCCCAACCGCGCAGAATGCAACCCTAAACGCTGCATACGCGGTGCCATGACGCCGCAACATCAAAGGAGAGAAGCACATGAGGACGAACCCGCAAACGAAAAAGCGCATTCCCGCCCTGCTGGGCGCCGTGGCGCTGCTCGGCACGCTGACCCTGCCGGGAACCGTATCCGCACAGACTTACCCCACCAAGAACATCCGCTTCATTGTCACCGTGCTCCCCGGTGGTGGCGCCGACATTCTGGCGCGCACTTTCGGGGGCAAGCTGCATGAACGCTTCGGCGTGCCCGTTGTGGTGGAGAACATCACCGGCGCCTCGGGCCTGCAGGCCTACCAGGCCGTACAGAGGGCGCCCGCCGACGGCCACACCATCATCATCAACACCAGCAGCACCTACAACGCCAACATGTACAAAGGCAAGATCGGCAATCCGAGAACTGCGCTGGCACCGGTAGCGCAGCTCACCTCCCAGCCGCTGGTCCTGATCGCCAACAACGACCTGCCCATTCGCAACATGCAGGACCTGGTTGCCTACGGCAAGAAGAACCGCGACGGCCTGGCCTTCGCCTCGCCCGGCATCGGCACCTCGTCGCACCTCGTCGGCGAGATCATCAACGCCAAGACCGGCATCAACCTCGTGCACATCCCTTACAAGGGCATTGCTGCGGGCATTCTCGATGCCATCGCCGGACGCATCCAGCTCGTATTCACCAGCCCGACCTCGGCCGGGCCGCAGGTGCGCGCGGGCAAGCTGCGCATGATTGCGCACAGCGGCCCCAAGCGCACTGCCGGCATGCCCGATGTGCCCACCATGATGGAGCAGGGCGTGGACGTGGACTGGTCGAGCTGGTTCGGCATTTTCACCACCTACGGCAGCCCGCGCGCCAATGTGCTCGCGCTCAACAACGCCATCAACCAGATCGCGGTCACACCGGAGATCCAGAAGTTCTACGCCGCCGATGGCGCCGACTCGGTGCAGCGCACACCGGAGCAGTTCGGCGAGACCGTCTTCTTGGTGCTGGACACCGGCGCGAAAATCATCAAGGACCTCGGCCTCAAGATGGACGAGTAGCGCCTTCGGATGCGTTCCTCCCTGCCCTGCAGTACGGTGCAGGGAGGAACGGCACCCCGCAACAGCCCAAACATCCGAAGTTTTCGCAGCCAGCCACGTCCGTGCCCGGCCGCGATTGCGTCAATTCAAATCCCCGAAAGCAGGAAGCCATGAACATTTCCATACTCGATGACTACCACGACACGGTGCGCACGCTGCCCAGTTACGCCAAG
Source organism: Bordetella parapertussis (assembly GCA_945885335.1). Classification (GTDB taxonomy): domain Bacteria; phylum Pseudomonadota; class Gammaproteobacteria; order Burkholderiales; family SG8-39; genus CAIYPG01. Next base: position 5,020 of record CAMCYY010000115.1, on the reverse strand, counting down.
CTGGCCGGCCACAACGTCACCGTGTGGCGTGACCACACCAAGGACGTGAACGTCCTTGCAGATCGCCTGAAAGACACCGAAGCACTGGTGATGTTCCGCGAGCGCACACCCTTCACCGCCGAACTGGCGGCACGCCTGCCCAGGCTGAAAATGATCAGCCAGCGCGGCCGCTTTCCGCACATTGATGTCGAGGCCTGCACCCGGCACGGCATTCTGGTCAGTTCGCGCCTGCCGGGTGATGGGCGCGAGCCTTCGTGGGCCACGGCCGAGCTGACCTGGGCGCTGGTGCTGATGGGTCTGCGCGACCTGCCGCAGCAGGTGGAATCCATGAAGGCCGGCAAATGGCAGTTCAGCGTGGGCCGCGCCGCATACGGGCGGACGCTGGGCATCTATGCCTACGGCCGCATCGGCAGCACCGTGGCCTCGTATGGCCGCGCCTTCGGCATGAACGTGATCGTGTGGGGACGTGATGCTTCGCTGGTGCGCGCACGTGCCGATGGCTACACGGTGGCGGCCAGTCGCGAAGCGTTTTTCTCGGAGTCCGATGTGATCTCGCTGCATATGCCGCTGGTGGAGGGCACGCGCGGAATCGTGAAGGAGGCAGACCTGAGAATGATGAAGCCCACGGCGCTGATCGTAAACACCAGCCGCGCCGGACTGATCGCGCCGGACGCGCTGTTGAACGCGCTGCGCTCGGGGCGTCCGGGCAAGGCGGCGGTAGATGTGTACGAACAGGAGCCCATTACCGATGTGAAGTATCCGTTGCTCACCATGCCCAATGTGATCTGCACGCCGCACAACGGCTATGTGGAGTTCGACACGCACGAGCAGATGTTCAGTGACATCTTCGACCAGATCGTCGCCTATGCCGCCGGTACGCCTTCCAATATCCGCAATCCGGAAGCGGTGGTGAAAAAGTAAGAAATCTCCGCTGCCAACCAGGGCGGAAGCCCGAATGAAAACAGCATCCGGCCGGTCGCCGTTGTGGCCCGAAATCATTGCCATCAACGGCTTAATCCGCGCAGAATGCTATTGCTGACAAAACATAGAGGAGAACCACCATGAGCACGAACACACGCAGCACCGCAACACTGGGCACGTTTGCCGCCCTGTCCCTGCTGGGCACGCTCGCTGCGCCCACCACACTGTTTGCACAGGCCTTCCCCACCAAACCGGTGCGCATCGTGGTTGGCTTCGCCCCCGGCGGCGGCGTGGACATCAATTCGCGCCTGCTCTCCCCCAGACTGGGCGAATTCCTCGGGCAATCGGTGGTTGTGGAGAACAAGCCCGGCGCGGGCACGAACATCGCGAACGACTTTGTCGCCAAGGCCGCCCCCGATGGCTACACGGTGCTGATGAACACGGCCGCAGTGGCCATCAACATGTCGCTCTACAAAGACCTGCCCTTTGATACGCTGCGCGATTTCGCTGCGGTGTCAATTTTCTCGACCAGCCCGAACGTGCTGGTGGTGAATGCCGCAGTGCCGGCCAAGAACGTGAAGGAGTTCATTGCGCTGGCACGCTCGCAGCCGGGCAAGATGAACTACTCCTCGGCCGGCGCCGGCACCACGCAGCACCTTTCCGCCGAACTGCTGAAGACGCTGACCAAAACCTACATTGTCCACATCCCCTACAGCGGCAGCGCGCCCTCGCTCACCGGGCTGATAGCCGGCGACGTGCAGATGAGTTTTGCCAACATCCCCGCCATTTCGCAGTTCGTGAAGGCGGGCAAATTGCGCGCCCTCGCGCTCACGGGCGCCAAACGCAGCGACCAGCTTCCCGGGGTGCCCACCATGAAGGAATCGGGCGTGGATATGAACGTGGACGTCTGGTACGGCGTGCTGGCCCCGGCGAAGACCCCGCCCGCAGTCGTCAACAGACTGGCCGAGGGTATTGCCAAAGTGGCGCGCGAGCCGGAGATGGTGAAGCGCCTGGTCGAATTGGGTGCCGAGCCGCTGGGCAACACGCCTGCGGAGTTCAGCAAGATCCTGCGCTCGGAAGTCACCACCTGGGCGGCGGTGGTCAAGGCGTCGGGCGCAGTCGCCGAGTAAGCTCAAGACAGGAGAAAAGGCATGCCACCCTCGCGCTATCACCCCGCGCTGGTGGCACTGCACTGGCTGCTGGCCGTGTTGCTCATCGTCGCGCTGGCCATGGGTACGTTTTGGCTGACGGCAATTCCGAACAGTTCACCGGAAAAGCTGTTCGCGCTGCGCGGCCACATGATTGCCGGGATGCTGATCCTTGTGCTGATGCTGATCCGGCTGGTGGTGCGTCTGGTGACAGCGCGGCCGGTGGCAGCCGTCACTGGCAATCCGTTGCTGGACAAGCTGGCCGTGGCAGCGCATTACGCGTTCTACGTGTTGGTCATCGTGATGGCGGGAAGCGGGTTGGCCACGTCGATACTGGCCGGGCTGCCGGACATTGTGTTTGGCGGTTCCGGCGCGCCACTGCCCGAGAGCTTCAAGGTGTTTGCACCGCGGCTGGCGCATGGCGTGATTGCCAAGCTGCTGATGGCACTGATCGCATTGCATGTGGCAGCGGCGCTATACCATCAGTTGGTGCGCAAGGACGGATTGTTCTCGCGCATGTGGTTCGGCCGGCGCTGAGCTCACCTCGGGGAATAGCGGAAACCAAGGGAAAGGAAAGGCATGAGCTTCGCACTGGGAGTCCTTCATCTTGCCGCCTGCATCTGGGCCATCCTCAACATTTTCCAGAGCAGGAAATCGAACGGCAAGAAGGTGCTATGGACCGTGCTGGTGATTGTGTTTCCGGTCATCGGGCTGATCATCTGGTTCTTCATGGGGCCGCGAGAACGAGGCGGCTGAGGCGAACAGATACTTCAGCCCTCGACTTCGTCCTGGGGCAGGGCCAGTGAGCGCAACTGGAAGCGGCCGTCTTCGCGGAACAGCCAGGTCTCGGTGAACTCTGCGACGCCGCGCCGGGACACAACAAGCCCGGGTTTGGGCAGCGGCACGGCCGCTGTCACTGATTGCAGCGCACGCTGCTCCAGAGCCTTGAAGCCGTTGGAACGCAACACCGAAACCCGCAAAAGGTGGCCTTCAGGATTGACCGATATGTTCAGCACAACCACGGATTTCAGTGTGGGCGGCGGTGCACCTTCATAGAGATGCTCGGCGCTGGTGCGCGTGATCCAGCGCGCAACTTCCAGCTTGTAGGAGTCGAGCGTCCAGGCCTTTATTGACTCGGGCGCCGCCGGCGCTGCAGGTCCTGCGGACCTCGCCGCGTCGGCAATCCGGGGCCGGGGTGATATTTCCGAAACGGGAGCCTGCAGCGGCGGGACGTCGCTTTGCCGCGTGGTGCACGCCGCAAGCGCGGCAATGCCAAACCCTGCGAGCAGGCGGCGGATACCGCGCCTTACGCGTCGGGGCTCCGTGCCGGATGGCTTTGCGATTCGGTGCCGGCGTTCAAAGGGGCCCTTCATTTGGCGAGCTGCCTGCGCATGACCTGAAGCTCGCGCCGGCGCCCGGCATCCACCTTTGGAGCAGCCAGATCCAGCCCTCGCAGTGTTTCGACCAGGATTTTCGAGACGATGAGGCGCGCGTTCTGCTTGTCATCGGCGGGAACGACATGCCAGGGCGCATCCCTGGTGCTGGTGGCGGAAAAACAATCCTCGTAGGCCTTCATGTAATCCTTCCAGAAACCGCGCTCCCTGATGTCGGTTTCGCTGAACTTCCAGTTCTTCTCCGGTTCGTCGATGCGCGCCAGCAGGCGCTTGCGCTGTTCTTCCTTCGAGACATGCAGGAAGAATTTCACGATGCGGGTGCCATTGACATGCAAATGGCGCTCCAGCCCGAGCATGGAACGGTAGCGCTCCTTCCAGACCTTTTCACCGCCGATCCTGCTGTCAGGCAGCCCTTCGGCACGCAGGATTTCAGGATGCACGCGCGCAATCAACACCTCCTCGTAATAGGATCGGTTGAACACGCTGATGTGGCCGCGCTCGGGCAGGCCGGGCACGATGCGCCAGAGGTAATCGTGCTCCAGTTCCTGCGCGCTGGGATGCTTGAAGCTGTACACGCGGCAGCCCTGGGGATTGATGCCGGACATGACATGCTTGATGGTGCCATCCTTGCCCGCAGCATCCATGGCCTGGAATATCACCAGCAATGCATATCGGTTGTCGGCGTAGAGCACCTCCTGCAGGTTGGCCAGCCCACCGACCTGCTCCTGCAGCAGGGCCTCGTAATGCGCCTTGGAGGTATAGGCCGGGGCAACCCGCGTGGGACGCTTCCCCAGATCGACCCTGCCGCCCTTGCTGACGCGAAAATCACGGATATCCAGTTTCATGTTTGCTCCTTGCGCGCAGTTCAAGCTGCGGTTCGCACTTCCCGCGCCCGCGCACCGTGGCATCCACCATACCCTATTGCAGGTTGCCGGTTGAGTTTGCCTGGCCGGCCATTCAAAATCCCGGCGGGCGAACAGGATCCGGGGGCTGCAAGTGGGTGGCCCGCCCGATCACGAGCCGGGTAAATCCTCGTCAGTCCCGGAAACACGCCATTGGCCCGGACACGTTGTATATTATTATCATTTTTACATATGCTTCATTACTTAACAAACTACTACAGTATGAATATTATCTTGCATATGGATCACGGCCACTCCGGAGGGGAGGCTTGATGGCCTACGAACAGCTCGTTCAGGTGCACCTGGCCACGGTGCTGCCGGCCTTCCTGATCGGCACCTGGCTGCTGGCGAATCGCAAGGGCTCACCGTTGCACCGGGCGCTGGGCGCTGGGCCGCATCTATATTGCGCTGATGGTGATCAGCGCCCTGTCCACATTGGCCATGCTGGCGCATGTGGGCCCGCAATGGCTGGGGCATTTCGTTTTTATCCCTATCTTCAGCCTGATGACCCTGTATTTCGCGCCGGCTGCATACTTCGCCGCGCGCCGGCATGACATCAGGACCCACCGCAACAACATGATCGGCCTTTATCTGGGCGGCATCATCATTGCCGAATCGTTTGCCTTCATGCGGGGCCGGCTGCTGCGTGGCTGGT
>CAMCYY010000114.1 GCA_945885335.1 Bordetella parapertussis | reverse complement strand
AGCACAACTTGTTGAATTAATTGACAAAGAACTTCAGAGGCTTCCAGCACGTCAACGCCAGGCCTTCCTGCTGCGTTACTGGGAGGAGATGGACGTTGCCGAGACAGCAGCCGTAATGGGCTGCTCGCAAGGCAGCGTCAAGACCCATTGCTCCCGCGCCGCGCACACCTTGGCCGCCGCTTTAAGGGCGAAAGGAATAGAGCCATGAATGAACAGCAATTCGGCTACCGGATCAAACAAAACCTGAATCAGGGCCTACCCCTGGATTCGGTGACGCTCAACCGCCTCAAAGCGGCCCGTGAAATGGCCCTGGAACATCAGCGCGCCTCAGCCCCGACTTACGCATTCGCCTGGGCACACAATGGCATCGCCTACTTCAACGGCCCGCTTGCGCCCCGCCTGCTATTGTCCGGATTGATACTCTTGCTGGGCCTGTTGGTGACAAACTACTGGTATCAGGCTCAATTGATCGAAGAGAACGTGGAGATCGATGCTGCGGTCCTGACGGGTGAACTACCAATCGATGCATATCTGGACAAAGGTTTTGGCGCATGGCTAAAGAGCTCCTTGGAATAGCGCTTTCGCTATGCATCCTGCTTTCCTCATTTGGCGCCTTGGGCGCCACCCCTGCCAAAAAGCCGTCCACCTGGGCTGATCTCCCTGCAGACCAGCAGCAGATCCTTGCGCCCCTCGCGCCGCGCTGGAATGACATGTCCGTCCAGCGTAAAATCTTCTGGTTAGGCATAGCCAAGACGTATCCGTCAATGCCAGCAGAAGATCAGGCCAAGACAAAGGTTCGCATGGAGCAGTGGGTCAAACTGTCTCAGGCAGAGCGTCGCACCGTTCGCGAGGGTTACAAGAACATCCAGAAGCTCCCGCCGGAAAAAAAGCAGACACTGATACAGCAATGGGATGAATACAATAAGCTGCCGGAAGAAGAGCGCCGCAGATTGAGCACCACCGCCAAAACACCCCCGCCCAAAGCGCCTGCCACGCCTGCTGCCACGCCCCGCGCTGCGGCTCCTGCCAAATAGGCAGCATGTCTTCGGTATTGCCAACCCAGGCGGCCGGCCTGCGCCGCCGCCTTGCCGCCATGCTCTATGAAGGCATGCTCTTGTTCGCGGTCGTTTTTTTCGCCGGACTCGCCTTCTCATGGGCGGCCGGCTCGGCCGAGCTTCCCCTCTCAGGCTGGCCCCGGCACCTGTTCCAGATTTACCTGTTTTTCGGCATTGGGCTGTATTTCATCTGGTGCTGGCTCAGGGGCGGGCAGACCTTGGCAATGCGAACCTGGAAATTGCGTCTCGAGAATACCGACGGCGGCAAGCCGTCTCCACGCCAGGCATTTATCCGCTATGTGCTGGCGTGGCTATCGCTCGGACTGGCAGGCGCCGGATTCGTCTGGGCGCTCTTTGATCGCGACCGCCAATTCATGCACGACCGGCTGGCCGGCACGCGCATCGTCCGGCTGAGCTAACGCCGCTCGACCCACCACATCATCAAACTTGCAGCGGCAAGGAACAGGATACTGGGCAGGACGGCCGAATAAAGTGGTGCCCAGTTCTTGAGCAGTCCCAGATGCAGGAACAGGCTGTTCAGCATGTGAAAGAAAATGCCGATCATGATCCCGGTAAAAACCTTCACGCCCACACCCCCCGAACGGATATGCAGGTATGCAAACGGGAGGGCCAGCGCCATCATGACCAGAATGGCAAACGGATAGACCATCTTCTTCCACAGTGCGCTCTCATAGCGCTCCGTTTTCTGCTGGTTGCCGGCCAGGTGGCGCGTGTACTGGAACAGGTTCCACGCGGACATGCGCTCTGGCACCACAAACAGCACGGAAAGGATGTCGGGGGTCAGCACTGATGACCAGTCACTGCTTGCTGTGCGATGCACGCTCGCCCCGTTGTCCGCAAAACGCGTTTCCACGATGTCTGACAGCAGCCACCGGTTTTCTCCCTTGTATTCACCGCGTGCGGCGAGGCTTATGGACAGCAGGCGATGCTCCGTATCGAACTCATAAATCCTGACGCCGGCCAGCGTGGTATCGGGCAATACTTCGCGCACATTTACAAAGCGGGTCTCATCCTTGACCCATAGTCCACTGCGAAACTCCTGCGCGATGCCAGAGCTTGTCGCACGCAGCTTCAGTTCGCGGGCAGCGCGCTCGGCCACTGGCGCGACCAGTTCGCCAAACACGAATGTGATCAGGACCAGCACGATGCCTATCCTGGCCAGGCTGCCGGCGACATTGCCGGGCGACAGCCCTGCGCCCCGCATCACCGTGTATTCCGAATTGGCCGCCAGTCGTGACAGGGCATAGAGGGTCCCGATCAGAACAGCAATCGGGGACAGCTCATAGACATGACTCGGGATCGAAAGCACGACAAAGCCCAAGGCGTGCTGCAGTCGATAATTACCCTTTCCCAGGTCGCCCAGTTCACCGATCAGGTCAAAGAATGCAAACAGTGCAAGGAAAGCCACGATTACAAACAGGATGGCACCGTAAATTTCACGGGCGAGGTAGCGACGCAGTGTAGGAATCCTCATGTCATCCTCAACGCCGCAGCGGCGAACCGACCTGCATGCGCCGCCACAGCATCACAGCGAGCAGTACGGCCATCCCGGCGTGGACAATCCACCAGCCGGTATGGAAGGACAGCTTTCCCTGCGATACCCAGGCCTGGGCAATGCTGACCAGATTCGAATAGACCATGTAAGTCAGCAACGCAAATATCAGATTGATGGAACGGCTGGCCCTCGGGTTTACGAAGGACAGCGGAATGGCGAGCAGCGCCAGCGTCAGGGCGGAAAGCGGCAGGCCGATGCGCCAGAGGAACTCTGCAAGATTGGGATTGGTGCGATCACTGAGCAGTTGCAGAGTCGACATTGCCTTGACCGGCGTAGCCTCAGGACGCGTCTCTGTGCTTTGCACCCTCAGTGCATAGCGCTCGAAATTCATAACCTGGAATTCAGGCGTGCCTGGGGTCCCCTGATAGCGCCGCCCGCTCAGGAGCACCACAAACCGCTCCTCCAGCGGATTGGTTTCCCAGAAGCCGCGCTGGCTCACCATGACACCAAGTTGCCCATCACGCACCGACGAGATAAACACATTGCGCACTGCAGCCTGGTCGCCCGCCACAGCCTCGACAAAAAACACCCGCTCGGCATCGGCTGATTCACGGAATACGCCAGGCGCAACCCGTGCCAGATCATCGCGCTTGTTCATCTGCCGGCGATAGTCGTCGCTGCGCTCCATGGCCCATGGCGAGAGCAGCAGCGAAAGCACTGCAATCAGGACAACGATGGGGCACGCAAAGGCCAGTACCGGCTTGATCCATGCCGTCAGCGGCAGTCCGGAGGAAAACCAGATCACCATTTCGGAGTCCCGGTAACTCCGCGACACCGCCATCAGCACGGAAATGAACAGGGTCAGCGACAGCAATACCGGCAGGTAATTGAGTGCGGCAAATCCGAGCAACGGCAGCACACCCTCAGACAGGACCAAGCCCCCCGCCGCCTGGCCAAGCAGCCTGATCAGTTGCGTGGTGAGGGTAACCGCCAGCAGCGTGGCAAACACCGCCATTGCCAGGCTACCGAATTCCCTCATCAGGGCACGCCGGAAGATCACCAATTCGTCACCTGCTGCGGGGAAAGCGCAAGTCGCAGGTCCGCGACTGCAGGCAGTTGCTACAGCAGATTCGTATTTGGGCGGGCCGGCTGAGATTCATGTGGGGCTGCTTTGCGAACGCGGAACAATACGGTGATAATCCGCACTCAGGTGGTGGCGACGTTGCGGCGCTGTTTTGGCGTCCTGATTCGGCATCAATACCAACGCCAGTACAAGTCAATTTTCAGTCGAGGCCACTGTGGAATTTAGCACAAAACTTTCCTCCCCGGAGAAGCAGGCCGGCGCCTGCATCGTGGTTGGCGTCCATGAAGGACGCGCGCTCACGCCAAGCGCCGCTGCAGTTGATCGCGCCACGCGCGGCGAACTGGCCGACCTGCTGCGCTTCGGTGACATGGAAGGCAAGGCCGGCACCACACGACTGCTGTACCGGCTTCCCGGCATCACGGCTGAACGCGTGCTGCTCGTCGGTCTGGGCAAGCAAAAGGATTTCAGTGCGAAAGTCTGGCGTGATTGCGTGCGCGCCACCGTAAATGCACTCACCGGCACAGGCTCGACGGATGCCGCAATCTACCTTTCGGACGTGGCCGTCACCCGCCGCGATGCCGCGTGGAAAGCCAGGCATTTCGCCATGACCGCGGCCGAAGCACTGTATCGCTTCGATCAGATGAAAAGCACCAAGGCCGAGCCGCGCAAACTGAAGCGCCTGACCTTCGCCGTGCTGTCACGACGCGACCTGGCCGCAGCGGAACGCGGACTGAAGGAAGGCCGCGCCATTGCAGCCGGCATGGACCTGACGCGCGACCTGGGCAATCTTCCCGGCAATGTCTGCACACCCTCCTATCTCGCCGAACAGTCAGTGCGCCTTGGCCGCGAGTGGAAACTCGACGTTCAGGTGCTGGAACAAAAGGACATGGAAAAACTGGGCATGGGCTCATTGCTGTCCGTATCCAGGGGCTCACGCCAACCGCCGAAGTTCATCGTGATTCGCTACAACGGCGCCGCGCGCAAGGACAAGCCAGTCGTCCTCGTTGGCAAGGGCGTCACCTTCGATACCGGCGGCATCTCGCTCAAGCCCGGCGCCGAGATGGACGAAATGAAGTTCGACATGTGCGGTGCTGCCAGTGTCATCGGCACCATGCGCGCAGTTGCGGAAATGCGCCTGAAACTCAACGTTGTCGGACTGATCCCCACCGTTGAGAACATGCCTGACGGCGCGGCCACGAAGCCCGGCGACATCGTCACCAGCATGTCGGGCCAGACCATCGAGATCCTCAACACCGACGCCGAAGGCCGCCTGATCCTGTGTGATGCGCTGACCTATGCCGAGCGCTTCGAGCCCCAGGCCGTGGTGGACATTGCCACGCTCACCGGCGCCTGCATCATCGCGCTCGGAAATGTCTGCTCCGGGCTGTTCTCGAACAAGGACGCCCTTGCGCGCGAACTGCTTGCAGCCGGCGAGGAATCCTGGGATCGCGCCTGGCAATTGCCACTCTGGGATGACTACAACGAACAGCTGAAATCAAATTTCGCCGACGTCGCAAACATCGGCGGCCGCGCGGCAGGCAGCGTGACTGCAGCCTGCTTCCTGGCGCGATTCACGCGCAAGTACGACTGGGCCCATCTGGACATCGCCGGCACTGCCTGGCACTCAGGCAAAGCCAAGGGCGCCTCGGGCCGCCCGGTGCCGCTGCTCACCAGCTATCTGATGAAAAAAGCCGGCAAACGTTGAACATTCCGCCAAGCACCGTTGAGCTCTGGACCCGGCGATGACACGCATCGATTTCTACCTCAATGCCCCGTCCAAGCTGCAGGTCGCCTGCACCATTGCCGCAAAGGCCGTGCGCCAGAACATGCGCGTGCTGGTCATGGCGCCGGATGACGCGGTGGCGCGAGCCATCGACAAACTGATGTGGACCATCCCGGCCACCGGCTTTCTGCCCCATTGCATGACCACCGATCGCCTCGCAGAACACACACCCGTGCTGATCGCGCGCAGCGCCGATGCAATGCCCCATGACGAATTGCTGCTCAATCTCGGCACCGAACCGCCCCCGACGTTCAGCCGCTTCCAGCGGCTGGTCGAAATCGTCAGCCTAGATGATGAAGCGGACAAACTGGCGGCGCGCCAGCGCTTTCGCTTCTACAAAGAGCGGGGTTACGAACTGAACCATCATGACCTAGCCAGGAACGGCGACGGCAATGACTGAGAGTGATGAACTGCTGGGCAAGGCCGATGCCCTGTTGTCCAGGTATCGTTCGGCGCCAGCACCGGACTACCTCGCCGACTTTCCCGTATTGACGGAAGTGGTCGAACTGCCGCTCACGCCAGAGTATTCGGACGGAATATTGCCGCCGGCATCCGAACCCGAAATGGAAGAGCCTGCGCACCAAGCACCCGTCGAGATCGAACTTCAGGAACTGGAACATCAACTGCATCACCGCATACTCGAGGCAATTGAACCACGACTTGCCAGCCTGCTCGAGGAGTCGCTGGAACCGCGCATCAGGGCCGAACTGGATGCGGCCATGGGCCAGATTGCTGGCGACGTAGCAGCGGTCATTCGCTCCGAAGCTGGCGATCTCGTGCTACGGGCCGTGACCGAAGCCGTGGAGCACGAATTTTCCAAGTTGCACGCCGGTCTCGACAAGACATAACCGGCCCGCAAGCCTCCTCGGGGCCCTTCACGGCCCTCGGCCACCCCAGCTTCCAAGTATAATTTCGGCCAGGTCGGTTGCCTGTTCGTTGTCCCGGTGCAACCGGCCTTCCCTATTCAAGTCTGCATTCATGGAACTCGACAAGAGCTTCGACCCCCACGCCATTGAGCGCCACTGGTATCCCGAATGGGAAAGCCGAGGCTATTTCGCCCACTCCGGCGACGCCACGCGTCCGGCTTACTGCATCCAGCTGCCTCCACCCAATGTGACCGGCACGCTGCACATGGGGCATGCCTTCCAGCAAACCCTGATGGACACGCTGGTCCGCTACCACCGCATGCGCGGCCACAACACGAACTGGGTCATCGGCACCGACCATGCCGGCATCGCAACGCAGATCGTGGTCGAGCGCCAGTTGCAGATCGAAGGCAAGACCCGCCATGACCTGGGGCGCGAGGATTTCATCAAGCGGGTCTGGGAATGGAAACAACAGTCCGGCTCCACCATCACGCGCCAGATGCGCCGCCTCGGCACCTCGGGCAACTGGAGCTACGCCGACACCGAAGGCCACAAGGCCGGCTACTTCACCATGGACGCGACCATGTCCAGGGCGGTCGCAGAAGTGTTTGTGCGCCTGCATGAGGAAGGCCTGATCTATCGCGGCAAGCGCCTGGTGAACTGGGACCCGATGCTGGGCACCGCCGTCTCCGACCTCGAGGTGGACAGCGAAGAGGAAGACGGCAGGATGTGGGATATCCAGTATCCCGCCGCAGATGGCAATGGCGCGCTGGTGGTTTCCACCACACGGCCCGAGACCCTGCTGGGTGACGCCGCAGTCGCGGTCAATCCGGGCGACGAGCGCTACAGCGCCTTTGTCGGGCGGCAGGTGGTATTGCCGCTGACCGGCCGGACCATTCCGGTCATTGCCGACGATTACGTCGATGCCGCATTCGGCACCGGCTGCGTGAAAATCACTCCTGCACATGATTTCAACGACTACGCCGTCGGACAACGGCACGGACTGCCGCAGATCAGCGTCCTGACGCTGGACGCAAAAATCAATGACGAAATGCCTGAGGCCTATCGCGGCCTCGACCGCTTCGTGGCACGCAAGCGCATCCTCGCCGACCTGCAGGCGCAGGGACTGCTGGTCTCGGAAAAACCACACAAGCTGCGCGTGCCCCGTTCCGGCCGCACAGGCGAAATCGTCGAGCCCATGCTCACCGATCAGTGGTTCGTCAAGATGGAAGGGCTGGCAAAATCAGGGCTTGAGGCCGTGGCCTCGGGCGAAGTGAAGTTCTATCCCGACCACTGGGCCACGACCTACAATCATTGGCTGGAGAACATCCAGGACTGGTGCATTTCGCGGCAACTGTGGTGGGGCCACCAGATTCCCGCCTGGTACGACGATGCCGGCAATGCCTATGTCGCCCGCAGCGAAGAAGATGCAAAAAAACAGGCAACGGCCAGGGGTTACACCGGTGCTCTGAAGCGGGACGACGATGTGCTCGACACCTGGTTCTCCTCGGCGCTGGTTCCCTTCACCACGCTGGGCTGGCCCGATGAAACGCCGGACCTGAAGGCCTTCCTGCCCTCCTCCGTGCTGGTCACCGGTTTTGACATCATTTTCTTCTGGGTCGCCCGGATGATCATGATGACCAAACACTTCACCGGCAAGGTGCCGTTCCGCCATGTGTACATCAACGCCCTGGTGCGCGATGCCGAGGGCCAGAAGATGTCCAAGTCCAAGGGCAATACGCTCGACCCCCTGGACCTGATCGATGGCATCACGGCCGAGGCGCTGCTGGAAAAATCCACAGTCGGGCTGCTGCGCGCTGACCACAAGACAAAGATCGAGAAGTACATCCGCAAGAATTTCGCCAAGGGCATCCCCTCATTTGGCGTGGATGCGCTGCGCTTCACCTTCGCCTCAATAGCCACCTTTTCCCGCACGCTGAATTTCGACCTGCCACGCTGCGAGGGTTATCGCAATTTCTGCAACAAGCTGTGGAATGCGACGCGCTTCGTGCTGATGAATGTCGAGGACAAGGACTGCGGCATCGATGAATCGCTGCCAGTTGAACTGTCCGCCGCCGATCGCTGGATCGTCAGCCTGCTGCAGCGAACCGAAGCCGAAGTCGCGAAGGGATTCGAGGAATACCGTTTCGACAACGCCGCCAGCGCGCTCTACAAATTTGTCTGGGACGAGTACTGCGACTGGTATGTGGAAATGGCCAAGGTGCAGCTGCAGGGCGGCAATGAAGCCCAGCAGCGCGGCACCCGCCGCACACTGGTGCGCGTGTTGGAGGCGGTGCTGCGCCTGGCCCACCCCATCATTCCGTTCATCACCGAAGAGCTGTGGCAGAAAGTCGCGCCACTGGCCGGCAAGTCAGGCGCGAGCATCATGCTCGCGCCGTATCCGCAATCACAGCCGGAGAAGATCGATCTGGCCGCCGAGCGCGAAATTGCCTACGTCAAGGACCTGGTGCTGGCCTGCCGCAACCTGCGCGGCGAAATGAAAATGTCACCCGCCGACAAGGTGCCGCTGCTCGCCAGTGGTGATGCAAGGTCACTGCAGCACGCCTTCCCCTACCTGATCGCGCTGGGACGCCTGTCGGAGGCAAGCGTGGTCAATCCCCTGCCCCAGGCGGACGCGCCGGTTGCCGTGGTCGGCGAGTCACGCATCATGCTGAAAGTGGAAATTGACGTGGCAGCCGAGCGCGAACGCCTCGGCAAGGAAATCACGCGACTGGAAGGCGAAGTGATGCGCGCCAACGCCAAGCTGGCGAATCCAGGATTCGTGGATCGCGCCCCCCCCCCAGTCGTGGCCCAGGAGCGCGCCCGCGTGGAAGGATTCGCCGCCACCCTGGACAAACTCAGGGCACAACTGGCCAGGCTGGGCACATAAGGCCTTTTCCGAACTGATTGTCGGGATAATAATTTCTCTGTAGATTCTTTATAAATGTCGTCTATTTTTTGTAATTGATAATAATATGACCCAGGTATAGCAGCTGGCTGCCGGCTGCAGACTCAGCGCTTGCGCAGGAAGAAGGTGAAAATCTTTTCTTCCTCGGCATGCGACAACAGCTCGTTGCCGGTCTGGCGGGCAAAGGCCTGGAAGTCCTTCACCGCACCGGGGTCCGTGGCCTGGATGCGCAACACTTGGCCGCTTTGCATGTCGCTCAGCGCCTTCTTGGTACGCAGTATGGGCAGGGGGCAGTTCAATCCCCGTGCGTCGATGTCCTTGTTGAATTCCATGGTGTCCGGTCTTTGTGGTCTTTGTTGCGGTTGATACGGCAGTCTATCGAGGCGGCATCAGCGACGCTTGATTTCATCTTCCAGACTTGTGCGCATTTCCCTCAGGCGCGCCTCCAGGCTGGACATCTGGTAGAAATCTCCGTCACCGGCGCGGCGCCCGAGTTCGAGTTGTTCAGCCGCTGCAGCCAGCGAGCCCTGCACGAAATAGAACTCCCCCTGCGCCCGGTGCGAGAGCATCTGCTTCCCGGTGGCCGAATAGGACTGCGCCTGCATCGAGTAAAACCGGCTTTCGCGCGGGTAGGACCTGACCAGATCGACCAGCCTGTCCAGGGCCTCCTGGTGCCGGCCTGCGCGTTGCAAC
>CAMCYY010000113.1 GCA_945885335.1 Bordetella parapertussis | reverse complement strand
TGACTTTCGATCAGGACTACCGCTCGAACAACCTCAACAACGTCATGAAGAAACGCCAGTACTGGACCCGCGAAGGCAAGCGCTGGCGCATCATCTACGAAGGTGCCGCCTGAGCGTCAGGCACAGCCCGGAGCGCATCACGCTCCGCTTTACCAGGAGAAAATTGCACATGTCACCGCTTGCACGCATTACCCGTCCGCTGTCCGCCATCGTGTCCGTCGCCGCTCTTGCGCTGGGGCTGCTCGCCCCTGCCGCCTTCGCGCAGAACCCCCAGGTCGAATTCAAGACAAGCATGGGCAGCTTCACCCTCGAGCTGTATCCGGACAAGGCACCGAAGACCGTCGCGAATTTCCTGCGGTACGTAAAGGAAGGTCATTACAAGGACACCGTCTTCCACAGAGTCATCCCGGGTTTCATGGTCCAGGGCGGCGGTTTCAGAAGCAACATGCAGGAAAAGACCACTGGCGCTGCGATCGACAATGAGGCCGCCAACGGGTTGAAAAACGACCTCGGCACCGTAGCTATGGCACGCACCAATGCCCCGCATTCGGCAACGGCACAGTTTTTCGTCAACGTATCGAACAATGACTTTCTGAATTTTCGCGAAGCCATCCCATCCGGTTACGGCTATGCGGTGTTCGGGCGCGTCAGCCGCGGCATGGACGTGGTGGCGAAGATCACCAAGGTGGCGACCGGCAATGCCGGGCCGCACCAGAACGTGCCGGTCACGCCCATCGTCATCGAGTCAGCGTCGCTGGGGGCTGCCGCCACCACTAACGCCACACCGGCCAACGCTGCTGCCGATAAAAGCCAACCTGCCAAGAAATAGCCACGGAGAATCCCATGATCAGACTGCATACGAACCACGGCGCCATCACCATCGAACTGGATGAGGCGAAGGCGCCCGAGACGGCAAAGAATTTCACCGCTTACGTCGAGAGCGGCCATTACGCGAATACCGTGTTCCACCGCGTCATCGACAGCTTCATGATCCAGGGCGGCGGGTTCGAGCCCGGCATGAAGCAGAAACCCACGCAGGCACCGATCAAGAACGAGGCGACCAACGGGCTGAAGAACGCGAAATACACCCTCGCCATGGCCCGCACCTCGGACCCCCATTCGGCCTCTGCGCAGTTCTTCATCAATACCAAGGACAATGATTTCCTCGACCACAGCTCGCCCACGCCGCAGGGCTGGGGCTACTGCGTGTTCGGCCGCGTGGTCGAAGGCATGGATGTGGTGGACAAGATCGACAAGGTGAAAACCGGCAAGAACGGCTTCCACGGTGACGTGCCGCTCGAAGACGTGGTGATCGAACGCGCGGAAGTGGTGTAACGGGCAACCAGGCACAGGAACAGGGGGCTCGGAAAAACCATGAGCACCCTGTTCATCTCCGACCTGCACCTGTGCGCCTCACGGCCGCAGATCACTGCAGCATTCGAAGCCTTTCTGGACGGGCCGGCCCGCGATGCCGCCGCCCTGTACATCCTCGGCGACCTGTTCGAATACTGGGCGGGTGACGACGACCTCGGCGATGCCTTCAACGCGCGCATCGCCACTGCACTCGCGGGATATGGCAAAGCCGTGCCAACCTTCCTGATGCACGGCAATCGCGACTTTCTGATCGGCCCCGGCTTTACTCGCGCTGCCGGCGCGACGCTGATCGCCGATCCGCTGCTCATCGACATCGAAGGACGGCCCACGCTGCTGATGCACGGCGATACGCTGTGCACGGACGATCTTGATTACCAGCGCTTCCGCAGCGAAGTACGTTCGCCCGAATGGGCAGCGACCTTTCTTGCCACACCACTCGCCGAACGCAAGCAGCGCATCGAGGTCATGCGCACGCGCAGCGAAGCACTGAAACAGGTGAAGTCCGCCGCCATCATGGATGTGAATGCCGATGCCGTCGAAGCAATGTTCCAGCGTTTCGGCTGCGACCGACTGATCCACGGCCACACCCATCGCCCGGCGCGGCATGACCATATTGTCGACGGACGGCACTGCGAGCGGCTGGTGCTGGCTGACTGGTATGAGAGCGGCAGCCACCTGGCCTGTGACGCCGCCGGCTGCACCGCTGCGGCCAGCCGCTGAGGCTGGCCTTGCCAAGCCATATTATTATCAAAAACAGAATTCTGTCTTTATTTTTAAAGTATCAAGACAGAGATTGATATCACGGTGTCAGGCAGTAATTCTGCCCCTGACAGACATCATCCCGCCAGGCCGCGCTCCAGGTCCGCCTTCAGGTCGCGCACCGACTCCAGCCCCACCGCCACGCGCAGCAGGCCTTCGCGTATGCCGGCGCGCGCGCGCGCTTCCTCGCCGATGCGGCCGTGCGTGGTCGTGGATGGATGGGTGATTGTGCTCTTGGTGTCGCCCAGGTTCGCGGTAATTGAAAGCAGGCGGGTCGAGTCGATCACGCGCCAGGCCGTCTCGCGCCCGCCCTTCACTTCAAAGGACACGATGGCGCCGCCCGACTTCTGCTGGCGCATGGCCAGTGCGTGCTGCGGATGCGATGCAAGGCCGGGGTAATACACGCGCTCCACGGCGGGATGTCCTTCCAGCCACTGCGCCAGTTCCAGCGCGCTCTTTGACTGCGCATCGAGACGGATCTGCAGCGTCTCCATGCCCTTCAGGATCACCCAGGCATTGAACGCGGACAGCGTGGGACCAGCGGTACGCAGAAACCCCGTGACCGCTTCGCCAATGGCCTTGTTACCCAGCACGGCGCCACCCAGCACCCGTCCCTGCCCGTCGAGAAACTTCGTGGCCGAGTGGATGATGATGTCGGCACCGAATTCGAGCGGCTTTTGCAGCGCCGGCGTGCAGAGACAGTTGTCAACCGCCAGCAGTGCGCCGCCCTTTTTTGCGATGGCTGCGAGCGCGGCAATGTCGTAAATCTCCGTGGTCGGGTTGGACGGCGTCTCGATGAACAACAGCTTCGTCTCGGGCCGCATCGCCTTCTGCCATGCCTCGGGCTCGCTGCTGTCGACGAAGGTCGTCACCAGCCCGAACTTGGCGAGGATGTTGCCAAACAACTGCACCGTGGTGCCGAACACGCCGGCGGAACACAGTACATGGTCACCCGACTTGAGCAGCGTCATGGCCATGGCCAGAATGGCCGACATGCCCGACGCGGTCGCGACGCAAGTCTCCGCACCTTCCAGTGCAGCCAGACGCTCCTGCATTGCCCATACCGTCGGGTTCGTGAAGCGCGAGTAAATAACACCCGGCTCGGTGTTGCTGAATCGCGCTGCCGCTTGCGCCGCGTTGTCGAACACGAAGCTCGAGGTCAGATACATCGCCTCGGAATGCTCGTTGAACTGGCTACGGTGTATGCCCGTACGCACGGCCTGCGTCTGCAGGTCGTACTTGTCGGTCGGTTTCTGGTCACTCATGTCCGTTCCTCACATCCGGCTGGCCACGAACGAAACGCGCACCAGCGCCGGAAAGAAAAAAAACCCGTCCAGCTTGCGCTAAGACGGGCTCTCACCACGCTTTAGCCGTATTTGTTTTTCATCCGATCCATAAACCGGGACCGGCGGCGCCCGCAAGCTGCTGATCAAATCGGCGCAGGGAGGAAGTTACTATCGCGGCGTGGGGATGTCAAATTTAGCCCCCCGCCGATGCGATGCGCCGGCGTCTACTTCTGATCCTTCGGTATGGCTAGGCATCGCCCCATGACATATTGCTCCGCCCCGCCGGCCAGCATCCCTCTGCGTGCAGCCTCGCATTGCTCCAGCTTTTCATAGGGAATGCGGATGCTGAAATTCTTTGCGGCACATGCGCCTCCTGTGGGCATGGGGCCGGCACAGCCTTCGATGATGATCAGCAGCATGAAGGTAAGGTTTGGCAGTAGCATGATTCGATTGCCTCAGAGGGGCCAAGTTCAGAAGACGCAGTATAACTTCTGGAATCTGACCCGGGCCGTGCATCCCAGCACATTGTCATGACCGAAAACGGAATTGTGTAAAAGGTCACGGCCAGACGGTATCATCAGCATCGGACGTCGCGCGAATCTTGCACATAAGGCTTCGCATAAGGCCTTGTTTGCGCGATGGCTGGATCCTGAACCCTTTGAACCATTGGCATTCTCGTGGGGAGAGCAGCAGCATGAACGACAAGCGCAGGTGGTTGGTCGCGTGGGCCGCAGTATCCGTACTGTGGATACTGTATTGGGCCGGAATGAGCATGGCCCTGGGCGTCGAGGCACTGCGCGACATGATTGCCGGGCTGGGCTGGCCGCTGCTGATCAGCGGGTTGTGCCTGTCTGTTCCTGCGGCACTGTACCTCGTGGGCGCACTCACGGGCTGCGTCGCCAAGGCATGCAAAGGCAAACCTTAAACGGGTGCGAAAAACCGGCCGGGATTCCCGCTGCCGCGGGAACGGCCCCGGGCCTCTGACCCTCTGGGCTCAGGCAGCGTTAAGGTCCAGCTGATTGGCGTCGCTCTCTTCCTCGTCGTCCTGCCTGCCGGCATTGCGGGCGCGTTCAATGCCTTCCAGATACTCCGCCGTGACATCGCCGGTGACGTAGCGCCCGTCAAAGCAGGATGTCTCGAACTGGGTCAGGCGCGGATTCACCTCGGACACTGCCAGCTTCAAGGCATCGAGGTCCTGATAGATCACCGCATCGGCCCCGATCTCGCGCGCGATGCCCGCTTCGTCGCGGTCCGTGGCAATCAGTTCCTGGCGCGTCGGCATGTCGATGCCGTATACGTTGGCGTAACGCACCGGCGGCGCGGCCGAGGCAAAAAAGACCTTCCTCGCACCGGCCTCGCGCGCCATCTGCACGATCTCGCGGCTGGTGGTGCCGCGCACGATGGAGTCGTCCACAATGAGCACGTTCTTGTCCTTGAACTCCGTGCCCATGACGTTCAGCTTCTGGCGCACGGATTTCTTGCGCATGGCCTGGCCCGGCATGATGAAGGTGCGGCCGATGTAGCGATTGCGCACAAATCCTTCGCGGTAGGCCACACCCAGCACGTTGGCGATTTCCAGCGCGCTGGGCCGGCTGGTGTCAGGCACCGGGATCACCACGTCGATCGCGACATCGGACATGTCGCGGCGGATTTTCGCCGCCAGGTGCCTGCCCATGTTAAGGCGCGTCTCGTACACCGAGGCCCCATCCATCACCGAGTCCGGACGCGCCAGATACACGTATTCGAAAATGCACGGCGACAATACCGGATTGGATGCGCACTGCTGGGTGTGCAGCTTGCCGGCCTCATCAATGAAAATCGCCTCGCCCGGCGCCACATCGCGAATCAGTTCGAAGCCGAAGGCAGTCAGCGCCACACTCTCGGAGGCCACCAGGTATTCCGGGCCGTCCGCGCCTTCGGCACGGCCGAACACCAGCGGCCGTATGCCGTACGGATCACGGAAAGCCAGCAGGCCATAACCGGCGATCATCGCCACCACGGCATAGGCACCGCGACAGCGGCGATGCACGTTCGCCACCGCGGCGAAAATGCGCTCCGGATCCAGGCGTGCGCCCTTGGCCGACTGCTCCAGCTCGTGGGCCAGCACGTTCAGCAGCACTTCGGAGTCGGAATTCGTGTTGATGTGGCGCAGGTCCTGCCGGAACATCTCGTCCTTGAGGACATCGGAATTGGTCAGATTGCCGTTGTGGCCCAGCACCAGCCCGAATGGCGAATTCACATAAAACGGCTGTGCCTCGCCTGCGTTGGATGCCGACCCCGCGGTCGGATAACGGCAATGGGCGATGCCCATCTGCCCCGGCAGCGAACGCATGTTGCGAGTGCGAAATACGTCGCGCACCAAGCCAGAGCCTTTGTGCATGTGGAAGTTCTGGGATGCCGAGGTGACGATGCCGGCAGCGTCCTGGCCGCGGTGCTGCAGAAGCAGCAGGCCGTCATAGAGGATCTGGTTGACGGGAGTCCTTGCCACCACTCCGATAATGCCGCACATGGGGATTCCCTTTTCAATTCGAGATGCAATGCAAGAACTCTGTCAGCTCTAGCGATAACGTATGCGCTGTGCCAATTCGTCGGGCAGCAGCGGCTTCAATGCCAGCACCGCTGTTTCAAGCGGTGCCGCAAACATCGCATTGCGCCAGAATGCCTCGCGCGGCAGCGGCGTAAATCCGCCCAGCATGACCGTCACGAGCACAATGACCGCCCCCCTCACCAGTCCCAGCAAGGCGCCCAGCAATCGATCGCCCCAGCCCAGCCCTGCCGCCTTGATGAGCTTGGAGAGGAACAGCCCGACCAGCCCCGACAGCACCCAGACGCCGATGAATATGGCAAGAAAGGCCAGCAGACTGGACAACAGCGGTCCCAGGCTTTCCGGAAACTGGCGCGCCAGCGTTTGCGTGAACATCACCGACAGCACGAAGGCCGCCACCCAGCCGATAATGGAAACCAGTTCGCGCGCAAAGCCGCGCAGCAAGGCCCAGATCAAAGATAATCCCAATACCACCAGCACTGCGTAGTCGAATCCGGTCATGCGCGTCGTTCAGGCTGTCGCAGTCGCAGTCACAGCCGCCGCATTGCTCATCGTGCGGCGACGGCGCCGACATCGAGGCCGGCACCCTTCAGTTTTTCGCGCGCCTTGTCGGCGGCGTCACGGCTGACAAACGGTCCGGCGCGCACCCGCACGCTGGCAGAGCCGGCGATGGCTTCCGTATAAGTCTTGAAGCCGGCGGCCGTTGCCTTGGCGCGCACCTGCGTGATGTTGTCGGCCTTGCTGTACAGGCCCAGGGGAACAATAAAGCCGCGGTCAGTCACGCCCGGGGACTTTGCTTCAGCCGCAGGAACTGCAGGTACCACCGGCACTGCCGCAGGCTTCGCGGCACTTGCGGCGGCCGGCGTGGTGGCCTCTTTTGCCGTCGCGGTCGCTGCCTTGGGCGCATCCTTCGCCGGCGTTTCCGTTTTTGCAACTGATGTGGCAGCCGTGGAAACCGGCGCAGCAGCGGGTGCAACGGGCGGCGTAATCGCCGGTGCCGGCTTCACCGATGGCGCCACTGCTGGTGCTACGGCTGCCTTGGGCGCTTCAGGCACCACCGGCGCCTTGGCTGCGGCCTCCGGTGCCGGTGCCGGTGCCGGTGTCAGTGCGGAAGACGTCACGGCAGGCGTCGATGAAGTGGTGGGGGCAGGCACCGGTTCGGGCTGGGCCGGCAGTACGCGCGTGGCGAACTTTCCGGCGTCCTGGCTCGGAATCTGTATGGTCAGGTCCTGGGAGGTCGGCTTGGGCTCGCTGTCGAGCACAATGGGCAGCGCGATGACGACAAAAACCACCAGCGCGATGGCGCCGACCAGGCGTCGCCGCGCGCGGCGTTTCAACTCGATAGCGTCCTGGTTATCTGCCAATTAAGCGTGCCCAAAAAACGCGGGGAAACCACCATGGATTTCCCCTTGCGTTCGTCCCGAAGAGGTCATTTTTCCGACCGTCTTTCCGTCAGGATGGCCTGCATTACATCAGCGACCGTCAGGAACGAACCGAATGCAACGATTCTATCATTTTCATTCGCCAGTCGCCGCGCTGCAGCATAGGCCGCGCGCGGCGTTTCGTGGCGTATCACCGCCCCACCCGCATCACTTTCGATGATGGCCTTTTCCAGCATTTCAGCGCTGGTGCCGCGCGGCCCGGGCAGCGCTGCAACATGCCATGTGGAGATCCGGCCCCGCAGCGCTGCACAGACACCCCGGATGTCCTTGTCGGCGAGCATGCCGAACACAGCGTGCGTATCCGGAAAAAAGCCCATGTTGGAAAGATTTTCCGACAACACCGCTGCGGCATGCGGGTTGTGCCCCACATCCAGAATCACGGAAGGCCGCCCCGGCAGCACCTGGAAGCGCCCCGGCAGTTCCACCGTCGCAAGACCCAGCCGAATATGGTTCATGCCCACCGGCAGACGCTCGCGCAGCGAGTCCAGCGCGGCCAGCGCGGCCGAAGCATTGAGCAACTGGTTCGCGCCGCGCAGCGCCGGATACGCCAGCGTCGGCCGCTTCCCCTGACGCCCCCAGAAGCGCCATTGCTGACGATCACCCTGATAGCCGAAATCGCGTCCAATCAGTTGCAGGTCGGCACCAACCTCGCGCGCATGCACAACCACGCTCGCCGGGGGCACCGGATCGGCAACAATGGCCGTATGGCCTGCACGGAAAATGCCGGCCTTCTCGCCGCCGATCGCCTCGCGTGTATCGCCAAGGTAATCCATGTGGTCCATGTCGATGCTGGTGACGATGGCAACGTCGGCATCGAAGATGTTCACCGCATCCAGCCGGCCGCCCAGACCCACTTCAAGAATCACCACATCGAGACCAGACTGCATGAACACATCCCACGCCGCCAGCGTGCCGAACTCGAAGTACGTCAGCTCAACGGCACCGCCGGTTACCGCCTGGCGCGCCGCCTCAACGCGTTCGAACGCGCTGCACAAAGCCTCGTCACTGACCTCCTGCCCGTTCACACGAACCCGCTCGTTGTAGCGCAGCAGATGGGGTGAAGTGTAGAGGCCGATACGATAGCCGGCGGCCATCACTATGGATTCCAGCATGGCACAGGTGGAACCCTTGCCGTTCGTACCACCGACGGTGATGACCGGGGCATTGAATTGCGGCGCCTGCATGGCATCGCGCATGACGTTGAGAACGCGGGCCACCCGCTCCAGACCCATGGCAATGGTCTTCGGATGCAGGCCGTCGATGTATTCAAGCCACTGAGCTAGCGTGCGCTGGGACATGGGACTCTCTGGCGGACAGGCATGTGCCTGCCGCGATTTCAATTGTTCAGAAACCGGCGCTCAGGCGCCGACAGCTGGCTGGCGCAGCAGCAGGGTCAGCAACTGCACCAGCTTGTCGCGCATCTGGCGACGGTCCACGATCATGTCGATCGCGCCCTTTTCCAGCAGGAACTCCGAGCGCTGAAAACCTTCCGGCAGTTTTTCGCGCACGGTCTGCTCGATCACCCGCGGCCCAGCAAAACCGATCAAGGCCTTCGGCTCGGCCAGCACCACATCGCCAAGGAAGGCAAAGCTGGCGGACACGCCGCCCGTGGTCGGGTCGGTCAGCACCGAAAGAAAGGGCAACTTGCGCGCCGACAGCTGGGTCAGTGCCGCAGTGGTCTTGGCCATCTGCATCAGGGACTGCATGCCTTCCTGCATGCGCGCCCCGCCGCTGGCGGTAAAACAGATGAACGGCAAGTTCTGCTCAAGGCAGACATGCACGCCGCGCACAAAACGCTCGCCAACCACGGCCCCCATGGTGCCAGCCATGAAATCGAAATCGAGCACGGCGATCACCACCGGCACGGTCTTGATTGCACCCTGCATGACAATCAGCGCCTCGGTCTCGCCGGAATTTTTTTCCGCCTCGACCAGCCGATCGGGATAGCGCTTGCTGTCCTTGAACTTCAGGCTGTCCACCGGCAGCACTTCGGCACCGATCTCAAAGCGTCCGTCCGGATCGAGCAGCATGTCCAGGCGGAGACGCGCGGAAATGCGGTTGTGATGGCCGCATTTCGGGCAGACATTGAAATTCTTTTCAAGGTCGGTGGCATAAAGCGTATCGCCGCAGGATGCGCACTTCGTCCACAGGCCTTCCGGCACGCTGCGGCGTGTGTTGCCGCCAGAATCCGAGCGGTTGATCTTCGGTGGCAGCAGCTTATGCAACCAGATCATGACGAGACGCCGTCCATTGCAGCCCTGACAGTCCTGAGGAAGGCCGCCACGCGCGCCGGCGCGCCGGCTGCATCTCCCGCCTCTACCTCCTGGACAACGCGCGCGCCAATGATGGCAGCATCAGCGAATCCGCATATGGCCTTTGCGGTGGCGCCATCGCGTATGCCAAAACCGACACCCACCGGAAGATCGCTCTGGCTGCGGATGCGCTTGATATTCGCCGCCACATCCTCCAGATCAAGATGACCGGCGCCGGTAATGCCTTTCAGCGATACATAGTAAATAAAGCCGCTGGCCAGACGCGCCACGTGGCTGATGCGATCCGCCGTG
>CAMCYY010000112.1 GCA_945885335.1 Bordetella parapertussis | reverse complement strand
GGCGGCTGTTGAGCAGTACTTCCACTGCCGCATTCCGCCCGCCGGCCTTGTTCTTGACCAGGCGCTGGGAAATGATGGCCTTGAGCGTGGCCGCCAGATCCTCCAGCAGCGCCGGACGATTGTCCAGCGGGTAGAAGCTGATGACGCGGTTCAGGGCGTGGTAGCTGTTATTTGCATGCAGAGTCGCCAGGCACAGGTGGCCTGACTGCGCGTAGGCGATGGAGGCGGCCATGGTTTCCTTGTCGCGGACCTCGCCGATCAGGATCAAGTCGGGCGCCTGGCGCAGTGCATTCTTCAGCGCGGTCTTGAATTCCAGCGTGTCTGTGCCGACCTCGCGCTGGTTCACGATGCACTTCTTGTTCTGGAACATGAACACGACTGGATCCTCGAGCGTGAGGATATGCCCGGGTTTCGCCTCGTTGCGGTAGTCCATCATTGACGCGAGAGAGGTCGACTTGCCCGAGCCGGTGGCGCCGACCATCAGGATCAGCCCGCGCTTCTCCATGATGATTTCCTTTAGCACAGGAGGAAGCTTGAGACTTTCGAAGGGCGGGATGGTGCCGGGAATGAAGCGGATCACTACGGCTGGCGTGCCGCGCTGGCGGAAGGCGCTGATGCGGAATGCGCCCACGCCCTCCAGCGGTGAGGCGGTATTGAGTTCGAGGGTTTCCTCGAACTCTTTTTTCTGCTTGTCGCTGATGACTTCGTAGAGGAGATTCTTGATGGTCTCCGAGGTCATGATCTGCTGGTTGACCGGGATCGCCGTGCCGTTGATCTTGATGTTGATCGGCGAACCCACTGACATGAAGACGTCCGAGGCCTTCTTGTCGGCCATCAACTGGAACAGCTTTCTCATTGCAGACATGGCATCTCCCTCCGGATTACCAACTACCGACTACCGATTACGACGCAAGACCTACGACGTACGACGGCTGCAACTCAATCGCCGCGCAACAGTTCATTGATGCTGGTCTTGGCGCGTGTCTGCGCCGTGACCTGCTTCACGATTACCGCGCAGTATAGGCCGTATTTTCCGTCGGCAGAGGGCAGCGTGCCCGGCACCACGACCGAGCCGGCAGGCACGCGGCCATAGCTGATGCGACCGGTGGCGCGGTCGTAGATTTTGGTGCTGCCGCTGATGAACACACCCATGGACAGCACGCTGTTTTCCTCGACAATAACGCCTTCGACGACTTCAGAGCGCGCGCCGATGAAGCAGTTGTCCTCGATGATGGTCGGGTTGGCCTGAAGCGGCTCCAGCACGCCGCCAATGCCCACGCCGCCAGAGAGGTGCACGTTCTTGCCGATCTGCGCACATGAGCCGACCGTGGCCCAGGTATCCACCATGGTGCCTTCATCAACATAGGCGCCGATGTTCACGTAGGAGGGCATCATCACCACGTTCTTGGCCAGGTAGCAGCCACGGCGCGCGACGGCGGGCGGCACCACGCGAAAACCGCCGGCGGCGAAGTCCTGCGGCGTGTAGCCGGAGAACTTCGTTGCCACCTTGTCGTAATACTGCGTCGAGCCACCGGGCATCACGGCATTGTCCTGCAGACGGAAAGACAGCAGCACCGCCTTTTTCACCCACTGATGGACGACCCATTCGCCATTGAGCTTTTCGGCCACACGCAGCGTGCCCTTGTCGAGCTGGCCAATGACCGCTTCGACGGCATCACGCAGCGGCGCAGGGGCGGAGGCGGGGTTCAATGAGGCGCGGTCTTCCCACGCAGCGTCGATTATGGTTTGCAGGTCGGACATGGTGGCTTTCGGTAATTACTATCAGTTTTAAAGAAAAGACTTCTATTCAAAAGCATTTACATGAGAATTATTATCAGCTTGTTTTCTGCGAATAGAGTGCCCTGGCGCATTCACCGATACGCCTCGCAGCTTCCACGCACTCGGCGAGGGATGCGACCAGCGCAATGCGGATGTAGTTCGTGCCGGGATTGCCGCCGGCCGCCTCGCGTGCCAGGTAGCTGCCGGGCAGCACCGACACGTTGTAACGCCGGAACAATTCGCGCGCGAAATCCACATCCGACTCGGGCGTCTTGATCCAGAGATAAAAGCCGCCTTCGGGCATGGCGGTCTGCAGCGGCGCTGTGATCAGGGGCAGCACGGCCTTGTACTTTTCCACGTACAGGCGGCGGTTTTCGATGACGTGTGCCTCGTCGTTCCAGGCGGCGGCACTTGCGGCCTGCGTGGTGCCGCTCATGGCATTGCCGTGATAGGTGCGATAGAGCAGGAAGTTTTTCATCAGCTCTGCGTCGCCCGCGACAAAACCGGAGCGCATGCCGGGCACGTTCGAGCGCTTGGACAGGCTGGAGAAAATGATCAGGCGCTTGAAGTCCGGGCGTCCCAGCGCAATCGCAGCCTGCAACCCGCCCAGAGGCGGCTTGCTTTCGTCGAAATACAGCTCGGAGTAGCACTCATCCGAGGCGATGTAGAAGCCATAACGGTCGGCCAGTTCAAACAGCTGCTTCCACTCGGCCAGCGGCATCACCCGCCCGCCGGGATTGGAGGGGGAGCAGGTATAGAACAATTGCACGCGCTTCCAGACGTCTTCGGGGATGGACTTGAAGTCGGTCGGGATGTGCGTGGTGGCCGGCGTATTGAGGTAGACCGGCGTGGCACCGGCCAGCAGCGCCGCGCCTTCATAGATTTGATAAAAAGGATTAGGCGAAATCACTATCGGATCCATTTGGGTCCGGTCCACCACGACTTGCGCGATGGCGAACAGGGCTTCGCGTGTTCCCATGACCGGAAGGATCTGAGTTTCCGGATTGATGTCGGGAAGGTCGTAGCGGCGTTTCAGCCAGCCGGCAATGGCGTTGCGCAGTTCCGGCGTCCCCAAGGTCAGTGGATATCCGGCCAACCCGGCCAGGTTGGCGGTCAGCGTCTGCTTGATGAACTCCGGCGTCGGATGCTTGGGCTCGCCGATGTAGAGCGGGATGAGCGAATAGGCCGGGTCCGGCGTCACCGGGGCATACAGCGCCTTGAGTTTTTCGAACGGGTAGGCCTGCAGGCGATTGAGGTCGGAATTCACGGGGTCCTGTCTGCGGAAAACGCCGCCATGCTGTAGCGTTGCGGCAAGCGCGCAATTATATGGGGGTCCATCGCCGCCGGGAAAGGCGGCATGAAATTTTGTCGCTGAAAAACCTGGCCCCCGAACTCAATGCGGCGCGCGGGTCGGGTCTTCCGGCGTACCTTCGGCCGACTGGGCCGGCAGCGCGATTGTGGTTTTCCATCCGCGCTTGCGGTGTTCGGCAACGACCGTGGTGTAAATCCCCCCTCGCACAAAAAAGCGTGCCGTCAGCCGCATGAAGCGCGGCGCAATCGCCTTCACCAGATCGTCCAGGATGCGGTTCGTCACCGCCTCATGGAAGGCACCTTCATTGCGGAAGGACCAGACGTAGAACTTCAGGCCTTTCAATTCAACGCAGGCCTTGTCGGGAACGTAATCAAGGTACAGCGTGGCGAAATCGGGTTGCCCGGTCATGGGACACAGGCAGGTGAACTCCGGAATCTGCATGCGAATCAGGAAATCCCGCTGCGGACTCGGGTTGGGGAAGGTGGGCAGTTTCTTGCTGGCTTTGGAGGGCATCTGGAACGCAATCTATGAGTGGGAAAAGCGTCGCCCGGGGCCACATCAGGTGTGGCTTCCGGAACGGAAGGGACGGGGGAAATGGTAATATATTTCCCTGATCCGGCACGGATGTTTCATGCGCATTTTGAAATGTGCTGAAAGCCGCCGCCGAGAATAACATTGCAGCCTTGAAAGCTCCGTCCTTTACTTCGTCCGGTTCCCTTTTCAACAGATTGCCGGCCCTTCATTTTCTTCAGAAACGCTGCCAGTGCGCCTTACACAAATCAAGCTAGCCGGGTTCAAGTCCTTCGTCGACCCCACCCATGTCAATGTACCCGGCGACCTGGTCGCCGTGGTCGGCCCCAACGGCTGCGGAAAATCGAACATTATCGACGCGGTGCGCTGGGTGCTGGGTGAATCGCGTGCTTCGGCGTTGCGCGGCGAGTCCATGCAGGACGTCATTTTCAACGGCTCCACGCTCAGGAAGCCGGTGGCGCGTGCCGCGGTCGAGCTGATTTTCGACAACAGCCTGGGTCGTGCAGCCGGGCAATGGTCCGAATACGCCGAAATTTCGGTCAAGCGCGTGCTGACGCGCGAAGGCGAGTCGGCCTATTACATCAACAACACCCATGTCCGGCGCAAGGATATCCAGGACATCTTCATGGGCACCGGCCTGGGGCCCCGTGCCTACGCCATCATCGAGCAGGGCATGATTTCGCGCATCATCGAAGCCAAGCCCGAGGAACTGCGCGTGTTCCTCGAAGAGGCCGCAGGCGTTTCCAAATACAAGGACCGCCGACGCGAAACCGAGAACCGCCTCGCCGATACCCGTGAAAACCTGTCCCGGGTCGCCGACATCCGCCTGGAACTGGGCACCCAGATCGAAAAACTGGAACGCCAGGCCGAAGTGGCACGGCGCTTCAACGAATTGTCGGCAGAGCGCTCCTACAAGCAAAACCTGCTGTGGGTGCTACGCCGCCAGGAAGGCGAAACCGACGAAAAGCGCTATCGCCGTGACATCGAGCAATCGACGAACGACCTGGAAGCCGAAACGGCACGCCTGCGCGACATCGAAAAGCAGCTGGAACTGACCCGCGAAGAGCACTACGCCTCGGGCGACGCACTGAATGCTGCGCAGGGCGAGTTGTACACCTCCAATTCCGAAGTGGCACGCCTCGAAACCGAAATCCGTTTCATCGCCGAAACCCGCCAGCGTCTTGAAGCGCAGACCGGACAGTTGCGCATGCAGCGCGAAAACGGCGAGCGCCAGCGCACCGAACTGGAAGAAGCCGCCGGACTGTGGCAGCAGCGTCTGAGCGAAGCCAGGGAGCGCGCTGCGCAGGCCCAGCAACGCGCCGTCGATGAAGCTGCGCGCATGCCGGGCATGATTGAAAGCTTAAGTGCAGTGCGTGCACGGCTGGATGAAGAGCGCGCGCTGCTCGCCCAGGCCGAACAGGCCTTCCAGCTTGAGCAGACCCACCTGGCCCATGCCGAGAAGCTGTTGCAGGGCCTGGCCTCACGCCACGACCGCCTTGCTGCAGAGCAGGCCGAACTGGTTGCGCCGGATGTCCAAGCACTGGCCACCCTGAATGCCGATCTCGAACAGATTGCCGGGCAGGTCACCGGGCAGCAGTCCGAACTGCATGAGCTCGATGCCGCACGCACCGGCGTGGTTGCACAACGCCAGGGCGCCGTGGAAAAACTCCAGGCGCTGGAGCGCGAGCAATCCGCACTGGATGGACGCCTGCTGACCTTGCAGCGCATCCAGAGCCAGGTCGATGAAAACGGCAAGATTCATGACTGGATCGGCCGGCATCACCTGGGCGACAAGCCCCGTCTGTGGCAGAAAATCCGCGTCGAGGCAGGCTGGGATGTCGCCATCGAATCCGTGCTGCGCGACCGCCTGCATGCGGTTGAGGTCGGCACCGCCGACCTGCTCGCAGAGTTGCTGGACAACCCGCCGCCCGCCAAACTCACTGCCGTCACGCCCTTCAGTTTTGGCGATGGCGCACCATCGTCCGCAGAGCAGGGGCTCAAGCCGCTGGCTGATCTGATCACGCCGCTGGATGAGACCTTGAAGCCGCTGCTGGCCGGATGGCTGCGTGACATTTATGCCGTGGACGGCACGCCCGATCTGATGACGCGCATGGCGCTGCGGCCGCAAGCGGTGCTGGTGAACCGCGAAGGCCATCAATTCGGCCGCTATGGTGTGGCCTTTCATGCACCTGATCCGGCTGACTCGGGCATCCTGGCCCGCCAGCGCGAAATTGAGTCCCTTGAAGTCGAGGCGCGTGAGCGCCTGGTCACGATCGAGCAGGCGCGCGCCGAGGTTGAGCGTGCCGGACAGATACTGGCCGGGCACGATGAAGCCCTGGCGCAATTGCGTACCGCCGTATCAGCGCTGAAGCAGCGCGACCACGACCGCAGCATCGAATACGTGCGTCTGACCCAGACGCACGACCGCTACAACCAGCGCAGCGCACAGATTGGCGCGGAACTGGCCGAAATTGCCACGCAGCATGCCGCCGAAGAGGCCAGCCGCGACGTGGCTGATGAGGGCCAGGCCCGGCACCAGGCGGCCATTGATGAGGCGCAGGCACAACTGGCCGAGACCACCGCGGCGCATGCCCAGGCCGCACAGGATCTTGACGCCCAGCGCAGCGCCATCAGCCAGGCCGAGCGTGAGGCGCAGCAGGCGGTATTTGCCGAGAAGGAATGCGTCAGCAAGATCGAAGAAATCGAGCGCATGCTGCGGACCGCCGCCGAGCAGATGCAGAACGCGCTATCCCAGCTCGAGCAATACAGCGAAGAGCTGGCCGGCCTGCAGGACGAAGGCCTGAAGGAGCAGTTGCAGTCCTCGCTGGCGCTGCGCGTCGACAAGGAGCAGGCCCTCGCTGCGGCACGCATGCGCCAGGACGATGCCACCATGGCCTTGCGCACCAATGAAGATGCGCGCAGCACGACCGAACAGAAACTGGAGCCGCTGCGCGAGCGCATCAACGACCTGCGTCTGAAAGAGCAGGCTGCGCAGCTCAACCGCGAGCAGTTTGCAAACCTGCTGACTGAGGCTGGCGTCAACGAAGAAGCGGTGACGGCGCTGCTGGCCGAAGTACGCGAAGGCCAGAAGGCTTCGCCGTTGCAGGGTGAAATTACCCGACTGAACAACGCGATCAACGACCTGGGCGCTATCAACATGGCTGCGCTGGATGAGCTGTCGACCAGCACCGAGCGCAAGGCCTTCCTCGATGCGCAGTCCGAGGACTTGAGTTCGGCGCTGGAGACACTCGAAAATGCGATCCGCAAGATCGACAGCGAAACGCGCGACCTGCTGCAGGCGACCTTTGATACCGTCAACGCGCATTTCGCGGAGAAATTCCCTGCGCTGTTCGGCGGTGGGGAAGCGCACCTGAGCATGACCGGCGAGGAAATCCTCGATGCTGGCGTCATCGTCACGGCACGTCCGCCGGGCAAGAAAAATTCCACCATCCATCTGCTGTCCGGCGGCGAGAAGGCGCTCACTGCAATTGCGCTGGTGTTCTCCTTCTTCCAGCTCAATCCCGCGCCGTTCTGCCTGCTCGATGAGGTGGATGCGCCGCTGGATGATGCCAATACCGGGCGCTTCTGCAATCTGGTGAGCCAGATGTCCAAGCAGACGCAGTTCCTTTACATCAGCCACAACAAGCTCACCATGGAAATGGCAACGCATCTGGTTGGCGTGACCATGCAGGAGCAGGGCGTGTCACGCGTGGTGGCGGTGGACATTGACGAAGCACTCAAGCTCAGGGAACCTGTCGCCGCATGAGCGATCTTCAAATAGGCCTGCTTGCCATCGGCGCGGTGATCGTCGTCGTGGTGCTCGCCTATAACAAGTGGCAGGACCTGCGTTACCGCCGCCAGGCCGAACGCAGCTTCGGTCCCGGGCACGAAGATGTGCTGTTGCAGCCCGCGCAGGAAGCCGGGCAGGTTGAAATGTCCCGGCCGGCAGCCGTTCCTGCTGCGACCGAACGCATTGAACCCGGATTTACCGCCGATGCGATGTCCGACCCTGACGCCAATGACGTCCTGGAGCGTGCCACGCCAGCAGCAGAATTGCCAGCTCAGAAGGATGAGGACGCTGAGGATGCAGGACTGTCCGAAGCGCTCGACTACATCGTGATGTTCGAATGCGGCCAGCCGGTGCAGGCTTCCGGCGTAATCGAGCAGGCGGTGCGGCTGCTGGCGAAGTTTGTCCGACCCGTGCACATCGAAGGCTGGGACGAGGCAGACGCAGCCTGGAAAGCACTCGGCCATGGCCATGCCTATGGGCAGATGCGTGCCGGCATACAACTCGCAGACCGGCGTGGAATGATCTCCTCGGAAGAACTGGGACGCTTTGCCCGGGCGGTGGAGGAACTTGCGGTTGCAATCGGCGCGGCCATCGCCCCCAGCGACCCGGCGCAGGGCATGGTCAGGGCCCAGGCGCTGGACCAGCTGTGCGGCGAGGTGGACATCCAGATTGCGCTCAACATTGTCGCCACCGAAGGCCTGCTGGCCGGCACGAAGCTGCGTGCGCTGGCCGAGTCGGCCGGCATGACGCTGGAAGGCGACGGACACTTTCGCCGCCGCGACGATGCAGGGCGCGAATTGTTTTCACTGGCCAATGGTGGTGACGCACCGTTCTCGGCCGGCTCGATTGGCGGCCTTGCCACTGCCGCCGTAACTTTCGAATTCGACCTGCCGCGATCGCCGGGCGGAACGGCGGCCTTCGACCAGCTCACCGTCCTTGCCAGCCGATTTGCACAGACCCTGGGCGGACAACTGGTCGACGACAATCGCGCTGTGCTGCGCCCGCAGGCCCTGGCCGCGATACGAGCGCAGCTTGAGCCGGTGTACGCCGCCATGGCGGCGCAGGGCATTCCGGCGGGCAGCCCGCTGGCGCTGCGGCTGTTTTCCTGAACACTCGCAATGGGTGTGCCGGAGAAAGACGCGAAACGCGCGGCACAATTGCGCACCGGGCTGGAGCAGCACAACCACCGCTACTACGTCCTTGACGATCCGTCGGTGTCCGATGCGGAATACGACACATTGTTCCGTGAGCTGCAGGCCCTGGAGGCGCAGCACCCGAAACTCGCCTCGCCGGATTCGCCAACCCAGCGCGTAGGCGCCACACCGCTCACGGCATTCGGGAGCGTGGCGCACAAAGTGCCGATGCTGTCGCTCAATAACGGGTTTTCCGGCGAAGACGTCATCAATTTTGATCGACGTGTGCGGGAAGGTCTGGAGAAAGACGGGGTGCAATACTCCGCAGAACCGAAATTCGACGGCCTTGCCATCAGCCTTCGTTATGAAAACGGCCGTTTCGTGCAAGGCGCGACGCGTGGTGACGGCGCAACCGGAGAAGACGTAACGCAAAACCTGCGCACTTTGCGCGGCATTCCCCTGCAGTTGCGTGGCGAGCCGCCAAAGGTTCTTGAAGTCCGTGGTGAGGTGCTGCTGTACAAGCGTGACTTCGCCGCACTCAACCATCGCCAGCGCGAAGCGGAAGCAAAAGAGTTCGTCAATCCGCGCAATGCCGCCGCCGGCAGCCTGAGGCAACTCGATTCGCGCGTCACGGCCAATCGCCCTTTGCGGTTCTGCGCCTATGGCATTGGCGAGACTGCGGGTGTGGTGTTGCCGGTCACGCACTCAGCATTGCTCGATTGGCTCGCCGAACTGGGCATGCCGGTGGCTAAGGAACGCGCTGTCGTAACAGGTGTGGATGGGTTGATGGATTTCTACCGCAGGCTGGGTGCAGGCCGCGCCGCGCTACCCTACGACATTGACGGTGTGGTGTACAAGGTCGATGACCTCCGCGCCCAGGAGCAACTGGGGTTTGTGTCACGCGCGCCACGTTTTGCGCTGGCCCACAAGTTTCCCGCTGAAGAGGCCGAGACCGAAATCATCGACATCGATGTGCAAGTGGGCCGCACCGGGGCGCTGACGCCGACGGCACGCCTGAAACCGGTTTTTGTCGGTGGTGTGACTGTCACGAATGCCACGCTGCACAATGAAGACGAAGTGGCGCGCAAGGATGTGTGGATCGGCGACACCGTCATCGTGCGCCGCGCTGGTGACGTGATCCCCGAAGTCGTGCGCTCTCTGCCGGAACGGCGTCCAGCCACGGCGCGGCCGTTCAAAATGCCTGATCGCTGCCCGGTGTGCGACTCGGCCGTCCTCCGCCTGCCGGACGAGGCGGTGGCGCGCTGTTCCGGCGGCCTGTTCTGTCCGGCGCAGCGCAAGCAGGCGCTGCTGCATTTTGCGTCACGCCGCGCCATGGATATTGAAGGCCTGGGCGAAAAGATCGTCGACCAGCTGGTGGAGCGCAATGTGGTGCGTGGCCCTTCCGATCTTTACCGGCTCGGCGTGGCCGCGCTGGCTGAACTGGCGCGCATGGGCGAAAAGTCGGCGCAGAACCTGGTGGACGCCATC
>CAMCYY010000111.1 GCA_945885335.1 Bordetella parapertussis | reverse complement strand
AGCCATCCTTGGACATTGCGATGGAAAGTTCATTCAGCGTCACGATGCGGGACAACTGGCCGATGTCACTCGCAAACTGCCCGATGTCGTGATAACCGCCGACAACGCGAAGCTGGATTGGAAGCTCGGCATAGAAATCTCGCGCCGTTTCAGCCGGCGCCGGTTTGAACAAATCAAACTGAAGGCCGCGACCCAAACCTGCCTGGTTGATGTCGACGAGCAGCGCATCCATCTGTGAACGGTTGGGCAACTGCTTGAGCAAGGTGCCGAAGGAGCTGTCGATTTCCCGCAATTGCTGCCGGTGCAGGTCCAAATTGATGGCCTGCTGCTTTTTCTTGACGTAATCGTCCTTGAGGTTCCTCTCCCGCACGCGACCATCATCCAGTTCCTGGAGTTGTCCTTCCCAGTCGCCGTAGTAGGCGCCAACCAGAATGGCCAAGAAAAGCCCCAGCAGACCGAGCGCCTTGGGAAGGGGCGGCCAAGCACCGGGGTCTTTGAAATTCAGGTTCTTGAACTGTTCAACCAATTGGTTCATGGCTGTCCCCGCTAACCCTTCTTCGCAGCTGCAGCTGGAGCACCGCCCTTGGCGGCATCCTCGGTCTGCTGACGCTTGAGACTCATGTTCATGGTGAATTCAGCCACGCGCTTGTTGTTCACGATGCTGGCCTTGATTTCGACCAGATCGGGGCTCTCAAGGTAGGGCGAAGACGCGATATTGCGCATAAGGGTGGAGACCCGTGCGTTTGACTGGGCATAGCCCACCAGATTGACGCGCAGCCCGGTTTGCTTGACGGTCTTCAGGTACACACCATCCGGCACCTGTCTGACCAGTTGATCGAGCAGGTTGACCGATTGCGCCCGGTCCGACTGGAGTCGTTCAATCACGTGTTTACGCGCAAGGAGGGCGGCAATTTCCTCCTTGAGCTTCTTGATTTCGTCTATTTCCTTGTCCAGCCTGGCATTTTCCTTTTTCAGGAATTCGTTGCGTTCGGTCTGAACGGCGATATAACCAGCGATGACGCCATGCACCAGCACGATGATCGCGATGCCAAGCGCCGCAACCATCCCGGCCAGAATGGCCAGATGCTTGCGCTGCGCCTTGCGCCGCTCCTCGCGGTGGGGAAGAAGGTTTATGCGGATCATGGATCGAATCTCCGCAAGGCCAAACCGCAAGCAATCATCAGCGATGGGGCGTCGGACACCAGCTTTTTGAGCTGGATGCGTGGGGAGATTGCCATGTTGGCAAACGGATTGGCAACCAGGGTATTCACCTGGGTACGAGTATTCACTACATCATCCAGCCCAGGAATGACCGCCGACCCGCCCGTTAGCAGTATGTGCTCGACAGAATTGTAGGGCGTCGAGGTGAAAAAGAATTGCATGGCGCGCTGGATCTCAAGGGCGACGTTCTCCATGAACGGGCGCAGCACCTCGGCCTCGTAGTTCTCGGGAAGTCCTCCGGAGCGCTTTGCCGCCTCGGCCTCCTCCGGGCTCATGCCGTACAGTCGCATGATGTCCTGCGTCAGTTGGGCGCCGCCAAATGCCTGTTCACGGGTGTATATCGACTGGTCATTGCGCAACACCGTGATATTCATGACGTTGGCGCCAATATCCACCAGCACCACGTTCTGGTCGACGCCCTCACCGGGCAGAGTTTGCCGGATCAGCTCGAACGACGTTTGTACGGCGTAAGATTCAACATCCATGCACAGCGCCCTCAGGCCCGCAGCCTGGGCCACGGCCACCCTGTCCTCGACCTTTTCCTTGCGGGACGCGGCAATCAGGACTTCCACTTCATCAGGGCTGGACGGCGCCGGACCGACCACCTGGAAGTCAAGATTGACCTCTTCCAGGGCAAATGGGATGTACTGGTTGGCTTCGCTTTCCACCTGGACTTCAAGCTCTTCTTCCCGCAGTCCTGCAGGAACGATGATTTTCTTGGTGATGACCGCAGCCGAGGGGAGTGCCATGGCCACGTTCTTGGTACGCGTGCCCATTTTCTTCCAGGCCCGCTGCACCGCCTCCACCACCGCTTCAAGGTTGGCAATGTTGCCATCTAGCGTGGCGTCCCTAGCCAGCGGCTCGATCACGTAACGCTCGACCCGCACCGCACCTTTGCCGGCGTCGACCATCTCCACCATCTTGACGGACGATGAACTGATGTCCATCCCGAACAGCGGCGGCGTCTTTGGCTTGAATATGTCGAAATTAAGGGCCAAACCCAAATTCCCTTTCAACTATGGCAGGTTACGTGCGGAAAGTATAATCCACGTTAAATCCTAGCAACAACCCCGTACCCTGTAAAGCAAATATTTAACGAACCTCCGGATCGCCGGTGGCAGACGGGGAATCGCTGCCCCTATAATTGGCGTCCTTCTCGAAAGCCCCTGAATGTCCCTGCGCTGGTTCGCCTTCCCCGCCCTGTTGCTTGCTGGCCTACTCGTCATAGGTGTGGCGGTGGCCAGCTTTTCCCTGCTGCTTGCCTACCCCAACCTGCCCTCAATCGAGGCCCTGAACGACTACCAGCCCAAGATTCCGCTGCGGGTGTACACCGCCGACGGCTTCCTGATTGGCGAATTCGGTGAGGAGCGCCGCTCAGTCGTCCGCATCGACTCAGTCCCCGAACTACTCAAAAACGCCATTATCGCCGCAGAAGACGAGCGTTTTTACCAGCATGCAGGCGTGGACTACGTCGGGGTGCTCAGGGCAGCGTACTCCAATATGCTCACCGGCGGCAAGCTGCAGGGAGCCTCGACCATCACCATGCAGGTTGCAAGGAATTTTTTCCTGTCTTCCGAGAAAACCGTTACCCGCAAGCTCTACGAAGTGCTGCTTGCTTTCCGTATCGAGGGGAGCCTCAGCAAGGACCAGATTCTCGAGATTTACATCAACCAGATCTATCTGGGCCAGCGCTCATACGGTTTTGCCTCCGCAGCACAGATCTATTTCGGCAAGACACTGCAACAGCTGTCCCCGGCGGAAGCAGCCATGCTGGCCGGACTACCCAAAGCACCGTCATCCTTCAATCCGGTAGTGAATCCAAAACGCGCCAAGCAGCGCCAGTTGTATGTACTGCGGCGCATGCACGAACTGGGCTACCTTGATGATGCGCGTTTCACCGAAGCCCAGAAAGCGCCCCTGACGGTCAAACACGAACTGAACGACTATGCGGTCCACGCCGAATATGTGGCTGAAATGGTCCGGCAGGTGTTGTTCGAACGTTATCCGCAGGATGTCTATTCACGGGGATTTCGCGTC
Source organism: Bordetella parapertussis (assembly GCA_945885335.1). GTDB lineage: Bacteria > Pseudomonadota > Gammaproteobacteria > Burkholderiales > SG8-39 > CAIYPG01. The sequence goes on along the minus strand of CAMCYY010000111.1, from coordinate 6,951 downwards.
TATACCACCATCGTCAAGGCCGACCAGGAGGCCGCTTACCAATCACTGCGCAAGGGGCTGCTGGACTATGACCGCCGGCACGGCTACCGCGGACCGGAGGGTTACGTTGCATTGAAAGATGGGGACGACGAAGCCTACGAGGAGGCTTTGTCCGACTATCAGGACAGCGACGACATCTATGCCGGCCTCGTCCTCGACGCCACCGCCAAACAGGTGAAGGTGTACCGGCGCGGCGGGGAAACCCTCAACGTATCCGGAGAGGGCCTGAAATTCGCTGCCCGTGCCCTGGACGACAAGGCAGCGCCGAACAAGCGCATCAGGCGCGGCGCCATTGTGCGCATCGCAAAAATGGACAAGGGGGCCTGGGAAATCCTGCAATTGCCGATGGCGGAGTCGGCCTTTGTGTCCGTCAATCCGCAGGATGGATCCATCCGCTCCCTGGTCGGGGGGTTTGATTTCTACCGGAACCAGTTCAACCACGTCACTCAGGCGTGGCGACAGCCTGGCTCCGGGTTCAAGCCATTCATCTACTCGGCCGCGCTGGAAAAAGGGTTCACGCCGGCGACCGTGGTCAATGATGCGCCTGTGGTGGTAGACCCGTTCCTGACCGGCGGCCAGGTCTGGGAGCCGAAGAACTATGATGGAAAATACGAAGGCCCCATGCGTCTGCGCACCGGGCTCGCCAAATCGAAGAACATGGTTTCCATCCGTGTGTTGCAGGCGATCGGCACCCAGTACGCACAGGATTACGTCACACGATTCGGTTTCGAGGCAGAGCGACATCCGCCCTACCTCACCATGGCGCTGGGCGCCGGATCGGTAACCTTGTGGCAAATGGCGCGGGGGTATGGCGTGTTTGCCAACGGCGGGTTCAAGATCGAGCCCTATATCGTGTCGAAGATCGTGGACGATCGCGGTAACGTGCTGGCCCAGGCGCAACCACAACTCGCAGGCGATGAGAACCTGCGGGTCATCGATGCCCGCAACGCCTTCCTGATGGACAGCATGATGCGCGAGGTCGTGCGCAGCGGCACCGCGGCGCGCGCCATGTCACTGGGCAGGCAGGACCTGGCAGGAAAGACCGGAACAACCAATGACTACGTGGATGCCTGGTTCAACGGCTATCAGCCGTCGCTGGTGGGAATTGCCTGGGTCGGATTCGACCAGCCACGGCGCCTGGGCAGTTCCGAAACCGGCGGCGTAACCTCGCTGCCCATCTGGATGGGCTACATGGCCAAGGCCCTGAAGAGCGTGCCCGACATGCCCATGCCCATTCCCGAAGGCATCGTCAGCATGAAGGTCAACGACTCCGGCTTCCAGTCACTCGAAGGCCGGACGGAATACTTCATGCGGGAATCGCTACCGCCTGAAGCAGGTACAGCAGCAGAAACACACAAGGCAGCGGAATAGGCCTCGCGCGGCCCTGGCTGACGACGGGCTATGCTCGCAGCAGGCTGACAGCCGAACCGGATTGCTCGCTCAGGAAGCGCGACAGGGATGCAAACAACTCACCTCCATCCCGGGTATTGATCCACTGCCGGCCATCGTGACGAAAGTGATATCCACCTGACCTGGCCGCCACCCAGATTTCGCGCGCCGCTGCATGGCGATTGACGATGAGGCGCGTATCGTCCTCCAGTGTGATTTCAATCACACCGTCGCCCTTCATCTCGACATCGCAGTCCAGCCCGCTCTCCTCGATCGCACTGGAAACAGCGCTCAGCGTCGATTCGGCCAGCGCATTGAATTCGGCTTCATTCATCACCGTGTTACCATCGGTTTCAAGAGTTCCAGCCCTTGTTGGAGCCATTGTCAGGGGAGCACAAAATGCTGCTTCCCTCCGCACCGTTGGATCTGCTCATTCTCGCCATCCCGCCATGTTACGCATAAGCTGCCTGCTGATTCTCGCCGCCCTGCTGCAGGGTTGTGGCAACAAAGGCGCACTGTACCTGCCTTCGCAGGGAACGGCGCAGCCCGATAGTAGCCAACAAGCTCCTCGCAAGTAAGCATGGCCATGAATGCATTCGCCCATCGCGAGGGTGTGCTGCACGTTGAATCGGTATCGCTGGAAGCTATTGCCCGCGATTACGGCACGCCATGTTACGTTTATTCCCGCGCCGCAATCGAAAATTCGTTCCGGGAATTCACCCGCGCCTGCGCAAGCCGCGACGTCCTGATCTGCTACGCCATGAAGGCGAATTCCAATCTGGCCATTCTCAATCTCTTTGCACGTCTGGGCGCGGGCTTCGACATCGTCTCGGCTGGGGAACTTGCACGAGTAATCGCAGCCGGCGGTGATCCGGGAAAAGTGGTGTTCTCGGGCGTAGGCAAGAGCGAAGCGGAAATACGGACCGCACTCGACGCAGGCATCCTCTGTTTCAACGTCGAATCGGAAAGCGAACTCGACCGGCTGTCGCAAATCGCGGCGGCGGCGAAGAAAATGGCGCCGATATCACTACGGGTCAATCCCGACGTGGATGCGAAAACCCATCCCTACATATCCACCGGCCTGAAACAGAACAAATTCGGCATCGCGCACGAAGAGGCCCCCGCCCTGTATCGCAAGGCAGCACGGCTGCCGGGCATAAAGGTGGTCGGCATCGACTGCCACATCGGCTCACAGCTGACTGAAATCGCGCCCTTTCTTGCCGCACTGGACCGGGTGCTCGACCTGGTGGATCGGCTGCGGCGCGCAGGCATCCGCCTCGAGCACATTGATCTGGGTGGTGGCGTGGGAATCCGCTACCGGAATGAAGAGCCACCCTCGCTGACCGAGTACGCCAATGCGCTGTTCAAGCGCTTGGGACGGCGCACGCTGAAGGTTTTGTTCGAGCCCGGCCGGGTGCTCGTCGGCAATGCCGGGGTAATGCTCACGCGAGTCGAATACCTCAAGCAGAACGCCGCCAAGAATTTTGCCATCGTTGACGCGGCGATGAACGACCTGATGCGGCCCGCCCTGTATTCCGCGTGGCATGACATCGAGGCCGTCCGGCCACGCGCCGGCAAGCCCAAGAAATGCGACGTGGTCGGACCGATATGCGAAACAGGGGACTTTCTGGGCAGGAACCGACGTCTTGCAGTGGAAGCGGGCGACCTGCTGGCAATACATTCGGTAGGTGCCTACGGCATGAGCATGAGTTCCAACTACAACAGCCGGCCGCGCGCACCGGAGGTACTCATCGATGGCGACCGGGTACACCTCATCCGCGAACGGGAACGGGTCGAGGATCTGTTTGCCGGAGAAAGACTGATCTCGGAATAACGCCGGAAAGGCAGCCCCCGGCCCCTAGAGGTTTTGCAATGAAAGAGGCGCTAGCTTCGCGCCTCGGGGGCAAGCGTTTCACCTGCATGTCCACCGGCAGGCACCTCCGCCCCGTGCGCCTCGACATGCGCACGCCGCGCCAGCAGGGAGTAGGCAACCGGCACAACAAACAGCGTCAACATGGTGCCAAATGCCATCCCGCCCACAATCACCCAGCCGATCTGGGACCGCGACTCTGCACCGGCACCCGTTGCCAGCGCCAGCGGCAGCGCACCCACCACCATGGCACCGGTAGTCATCAAAATAGGCCGCAAGCGCAAGGTGGCCGCCTCAATGACAGCGGTCATCAGGTCATTGCCCTGAGCACGCAGCTGATTTGTGAACTCGACGATCAATATGCCGTGCTTGGTGATGAGTCCGATCAACGTGATCAACCCGACCTGGCTGTAGATGTTAAGCGTGCCACCGGTAAACCACAGCGTGAACAGGGCACCGGTCATGGACAGCGGGACCGACAACATGATCACGGACGGCGTGGTGAAACTCTCGAATTGCGCCGACAGCACCAGGTAAATGAAGAACAGCGACAGAACGAACACAAAGTAGATTTCGCTGCCGGAGGCGCGGAACTCGCGTGACTGGCCATCCAGCGCCGTCTGCGCGGACGTCCCCAGCGACACCTTGGCCGCTTCATCAAAGGCGTCCAGAACTTCGCCCATGGAGTAACCAGGCGCGATGGTTCCGGTGATCTTCACAGCGCGCAGGCGCTGGAAGTGGTTGAGCGACTGCGGGGCAACGCCTTCCTTGACCTCGGCAATATTGGCCAGCTGCACCATGCTGCCATTGCGCGCGCGCACGTAGATTTCGCTGATATCGCCCGGAGAGGAGCGCTCCAAGGGCGCCACCTGAACCACGACGTCATACTGCTCGCCATCTTTCTTGAAGCGGGTGACCTGGCGACCACCCAGCATGGTTTCAAGCGTGCGGCCTACGTTGTCCACATTCACGCCGACATCGCCGAGCTTGTCACGGTTGATATTGACCCTGACCTCGGGTGTATTAAGCCGCAAATCGGTCTGCAAGTTCTGTGCACCGGGGTACTTACGTGCCTCCTCCAGGAAACGATCCGCCATGCGTTGGAGTTCCGGATAGGGCACCTGCGCCATGATCACGAACTGCAGCGGCGCGGCTCGCGCGTTCTGTCCCAATGAGGGGGGGTTGACCGGAAACGCCTGCGCGCCAGGAATGGAGGCCAGCTTGGGTCGTAATTCGTCGGTAATCTGCTGCTGCTTCTTGGTGCGTTCCTCCCAGGGCTTGAGTCGGAGAATCGCTGTGCCATCAACAACGGTCGGATTGCCGGAAATTGCGGTGTAGGCAAATGCCTCCGAAATCTGGCTGTAAAATTCCTCGATCGGACGCATCTGGTCGGAGGTGTATTGCGGCGTCGATCCCTGCGGGGCGGTGACCACTCCGAAAATAATGCCACGATCCTCGATCGGCGAGAGTTCCGACTTGAGCATTGAAAAGAACAGCCCGCCAACTGCCAGTATGACAAACCAAACGACAACAACGATCCATCGAGCCTTCAGCGCCATCCCGAGGAGACTGCAATAGCCCTGTGTAAAGGCACCAAAGCCTGCTTCAATCTTGTTGTAAATCCATGAGTGCTTGGTCTCGTGCCGAAGCAGGAGGGAGCACATCATCGGCGTCAGGGTCAGCGCCATGAATCCCGAGACCAGAACCGCGCCAGACAACGTCAGCGCAAACTCGATAAACAAGCGCCCGGTGCGGCCAGTGGCAAATGCCAGCGGGGCAAACACCGAAGCAAGGGTGAGGGTCATTGCGATGACAGCGAAAGCGATCTCACGCGACCCCAGCAGTGCCGCCTCCATCCGCGTCATGCCGTTCTCGATGTGCCGGAAGATGTTCTCCAGCACCACAATCGCGTCATCGACGACTAGGCCGATTGCAAGCACGATAGCCAGCAATGTCAGCGTATTGATGGTAAATCCAAACAGATACATCAGGCCAAACGCGCCAACCAATGACACCGGGATGGTGATGATGGGAATGATGGTCGCGCGCAGGCTGCGCAGGAAAAAGAATATCACCAGCACGACCAGTCCTATGGCCTCAGCAATGGTGGTGAATTCCGACGAGATAGAGCGCTCGATGAAGGTCGAGGTATCGTAACCAATGACAAGCTTCATGCCGGAAGGCAGGTTCTCGTTGATCTTCTCCACCTCCGCACGAACTTCCTTGGACAACTCCAGCGGATTGGCCACGGCCTGCTTGATAATGCCGATATTCAGGGATGGCTGGCCATTGAAGCGCGAAATGGTACGCTCGTTCAATGCACCGATGGAAACTGTTCCGATGTCTCGAATACGCACCGGATAGCTTGCCGCGTTGGCAACGATGATATTGGAGAACTGTTCCGGCGTCTGCACGCCCGTCTCGGCGACTACCGTGAACTCGCGGGCTGTGGATTCAATGCGCCCAGCGGGAATTTCGGCATTCTGACGCCGCAATGCATCCTCAACGTCCTGCACGGTCAGGCGATAGGCAGCCAGACGCGTACGGTCAATGTTGATGCGCATCGCCGTAACCCGCTCCCCGAATACGCGTACTTCCGCGGCACCCGGCAGTACCGAAAGGCGTGGTTTTATATAGCGATTAACGTAGTCGGACGCCTGAAGCGGGGTAAGTGTGCCAGCCTGGACTGCGATACTCAGTACGGATTGTGAGTCCGCTTCGACCTTGGCAATCACCGGTTCCTCAACTTCGTTTGGTAACCGGCCGCGTACACGCGAAACCTTGTCTCGTACGTCCGCAGCGGCGGAATCAGGGTCACGGGAAAGCCGGAAACGCACAGTGATCTGGCTGCGCTCGGAGCGGCTTTGCGAGGTCATCTGCTGGACCCCTTCAATGCCCGATAGCGAATCCTCGATGATCTTCGTGACCTGCGATTCGATGACCTCGGCTGACGCGCCACGATATGTCGTGCTTACACTGACAATCGGGTCATCAATGCGCGGGTATTCCCGGATCGACAGGCGCTGGTACGAGATCAGGCCGATCAACAGAATAACCAGTGACAACACCGTGGCGAAGACCGGGCGGCGGATGCATAACTCGGGCAGGGTCATGGCTTACCTCGATTGTATTGCGTTACATTTTTTTGGTGACAGGCATGATGCAAACGGTGGCTTCTGCAGATTGTCGCAGCAATCAGGATGCGGGGGACGGACGCTCCGGATCAGCGCTGGATGATCTGCGCCGGCGTGCTCCTGGCTCGGTGCCCGGGCTTGCGGTCGTATCGGCACCAGTTGCCGGTGCCAGCGCTTTGCCCTCGGCACCTGCAGCACTGCGCCGACCACCTTTGGCTCCAGAACCCGCCGTTTCCTCTCCACCGCTCGCACGCACTTGCGAACCCTCGCGCAGGCGGGCCTGACCGGCAATCACGATAAGGTCATCCTTCTCGACCCCGTTCACGATCTCGACCTTGCCGTCACGACGCTGCCCAGTCTGCACCTTCACCCGCTCAGCCTTGTTGTCCACTACACGGAACAGGAATTGTTCGGTTCCCTGCGGCACCAACGCCTCCTCTGGTACCACCAGCGCATCCTGCTTGGTAGAGGTAATGAGGTTGACGCGGGCAAACATGCCCGGGCGCAAAGTCGTATCCT
>CAMCYY010000110.1 GCA_945885335.1 Bordetella parapertussis | reverse complement strand
GCTCCCGCTCAAGTAGCCCCCGCAGCAGCTGCCCCTGTACGAGCTGACGCGCCACAAAGCCCGGCGCCGGCACCAGCGGCGGCGGTTGGTTACACCGGCACGGCTGACATTCAGTGTGACATGGTCGTGCTGGGTGCCGGCCCCGGTGGTTACTCCGCGGCGTTTCGCGCTGCCGACCTCGGCTTGAACGTCGTCATGGTGGAGCGTTATGCGACGCTCGGCGGCGTCTGCCTCAACGTCGGCTGCATTCCCTCCAAGGCACTGCTGCATGTCGCAGCGGTGATGGATGAGGCGGGACGCCTCGCCGATCATGGTGTGTCCTTCGGCGCACCGCAGGTCGACCTGGAAAAACTGCGCGGCTGGAAGAACAAGGTGGTGGGCAAGCTCACGGGTGGTCTCGCCGGCATGGCCAAGGCGCGCAAGGTGACGGTGCTGGAGGGTGTTGGCACATTTGCCGGGCCGAACCATCTTGCCGTGGAGACCAAGGAGGGTCGCAAGATCGTCGCCTTCAAGAGCGCCATCATTGCCGCGGGTTCTCAGGCGGCAAAATTGCCGTTCCTGCCTTCAGATCCGCGCATTGTCGATTCTACCGGCGCGCTGGAACTGGTATCACAGCCCAAGCGCATGCTGGTCATCGGCGGTGGCATCATCGGCCTGGAAATGGGCACGGTGTATTCCACACTGGGCGCGCGTCTTGATGTGGTGGAAATGATGGACGGCCTGATGGCGGGCGCTGACCGCGACCTCGTCAATGTCTGGCAGAAATTCAACGCCAAACGCTTTGACAACATCCTGCTGAAGACGCGTACCACGAAGGTGGAGGCGACGCCGGCCGGACTGCGGGTGACCTTCGAGGGTGAAAAAGCCCCGAAAGAGCCGCAGCTCTACGACATGATTCTTGTGTCCGTTGGACGCAGTCCGAATGGCAACAAGATCGGTGCTGACAAGGCTGGCGTGGCCGTGGGCGAGCGCGGTTTCATTCCCGTTGATTCGCAGATGCGCACGAACGTGCCGCATATTTTCGCGATTGGCGATGTCGCTGGCCAGCCCATGCTGGCGCACAAGGCGATCCACGAGGCGCATGTCGCAGCCGAGGCGGCGGCGGGATTGAAGTCGCATTTCGACGCCCGCGTCATCCCGGCCGTGGCTTACACCGATCCGGAAATCGCCTGGGTGGGTGTCACTGAAGACGACGCGAAAAAGCAGGGTCTCAAATACGGCGTGGGCAAGTTTCCCTGGGCAGCTTCAGGCCGCGCCATTGCGAACGGTCGCGATGAAGGCTTCACGAAGCTGCTGTTCGATGAAGAAACCCATCGTGTCATCGGTGGTGGCATTGTCGGCACCAACGCGGGCGAACTGATCAGCGAAGTGGCACTGGCGATCGAAATGGGTGCCGATGCCACCGATGTTGGCAAGACCATCCATCCGCATCCGACGCTGAGTGAACCGGTGGGGCAGTCTGCCGAAATGTTTGAAGGCGTCTGCACTGATTTGATGCCGCCGCGCAAGCGCTGAGACGCAAATGCAGATGAAGGAAAGCGGGTTTTATCAGAGCTCGTGCTTGTGCAATGCGGATGGCATTATCATCCGCGTTGCATAAACACGACCGGCACGGACGGTTTTATCGTTCGGGCATTTTTTGAGTGTTTGCGCGCTGCGCTTGCGTTCCGCCCCTTGCCTGAAGGGATAACAGGCATCCCTTCGGGCAAGGGGCGGTCTGGATATAACCGTTCCCGTTTTTATAACCCGGAATTTTCATGACTCAAGATGAACTGAAACAGGCCGTCGCGCGCGAAGCGATGAAACACGTTGTGGAGGATGCCATCGTCGGCGTCGGCACTGGTTCCACGGCGAATTTCTTCATCGACGAGCTGGCGAAAATCAAGAACCGCATCGACGGTGCGGTGGCCAGTTCCGAGCAGACCGCGGCACGCCTGAGGGCGCACGGCATCCATGTGCATGACCTGAACAGCATTTCGGAGTTGCCGGTGTACATCGACGGCGCGGATGAAATCACCGAGCACATGGCCATGATCAAGGGCGGTGGCGGGGCCCTGACGCGCGAGAAAATTGTTGCGGCAGTGGCAAAGAAGTTCGTATGCATCGCCGACGGGTCCAAGCTGGTGCCGGTGCTGGGCCGCTTTCCGCTGCCGATTGAGGTGATCCCCATGGCGCGATCGCATGTCGGCCGCAAAATGGTGGCCATGGGCGGCGAGCCGCGCCTGCGCGAAGGCTTCACGACGGACAATGGCAACCTCATCATTGATGTGCACGGTCTGTCCATCCTCGATCCGATAGAGATGGAGGCGGCCATCAACAACATCCCCGGCGTGGTCACTGTCGGCCTGTTCGCCCGACGCGGCGCCGATGTCCTGTTGCTGGGCACTGCGGATGGCGTGCGGACCCTGCGCAAGAAGTGACGCCCAGTGGCCGCCGTTTGCGCGGCCCCGTGAAACATCGCTGTCACAATGCTATGCTAGCTTTCTAGGTTTGCAGGGTGGGTACAGGCATGACTGATCACATCTCGAAACAATTCGACGCCGAGCTGGAAGCGGTGCGCACACGCGTGCTGCAGATGGGCGGCCTGGTCGAGGAACAAATCGTCAAGGCCATCGATGGCCTGGCATCAGGCGACTTGGCAGCGATCGACGCGATCATCGCCGACGACCATCGCGTCAATGCCATGGAAGTTGAACTCGACGAATCCTGCAGCCGCATCATTGCCAAGCGCCAGCCGGCGGCCGGCGACCTGCGCCTGATCATTGCCATCATCAAGACGATCACCGACCTCGAGCGCATTGGCGACGAGGCCGAGAAAATCGCGCGCATGGCCAAACTGCTACATTCGGCCGAGCGTCTGCACATGCCGCGGCTTGAGCTGAAACATGTTGCGAGCCTGGCGATCGACATGCTGAGGAAGGCACTGGATGCCTTCGCGCGCCTGGACTCATTGGCGGCCGCACAGGTGGTGCGCCAGGACGAACTGGTGGACGATGAATTCCGCTCCATCCTGCGCCAGCTCATCACCTTCATGATGGAAGATCCGCGCACCATCACGCGCAGCCTGGAAGTGCTGTTCGTGGCCAAGGCGCTGGAGCGCATCGGCGACCACTCCAAGAACATGGCTGAATACGTGGTCTATATGGTGGAGGGCAAGGATGTCCGCCATACGCGCCCGGAGCCCCTTACGGCGGTCTAGCTGCGGTCCAGCGCCGGGCGTGTGGACTGGATAGTGCCAGTCCCGATGCCCGCACTAAGTGGACGGCGGCACGTAACCCTGGGCGACATCCGCGCCCTGGCCGAAGAAGTGTTTTTCCATCTGCTCGGCCAGATACTTGCGCGCCTTGGCATCCGCCAGGTTCAGGCGGTTTTCGTTGATCAGCATGGTCTGGTGCTTGATCCACTGCTGCCAGGCTTCCTTGGACACGTTCTCGAAAATCTTCTTGCCCAGTTCGCCCGGGTAGGTCGGGAAGTCGAGTCCTTCGGCTTCGCGGCCGAGCTTGATGCAATTCACCATCCGCGCCATTGCGGTCTCCTGAAAATAAGCTGATTGACCTTGAAATGCCCTAGGCACCTCAAGAATTTATAAGGATTTGACCAGCACCTTTGATCGGCGCTGCCAGTTGTACAGCGAGCGTTTCGGCTCAGGCAGCGAAGATACATCGCCCGGCACGAAGCCGCGCTCAATGAACCAGTGTGTGGTCTGGGTGGTGAGCACGACAAGTTTCTTCAGTCCGCGTTTCTTCGCTTCAGCCGACAGCGCATCGAGCAGGCGCTCGCCATAGCCGGCATCGCGGAACTCCGGACGCACCGCCAGTGCGGCCAGCTCACCGGTCTTGCCCTCCGGGAAGGGATAGAGCGCGGAGCAGCCGATGATCATCTTGTCGTGTTCCATGACAAAGAAGCGGCGGATCTCGCGCTCCAGCAGTTCGCGTCCGCGGTACACCAGCGTGCCATCGGCCTCCAGCGGCTCGATGAGTTGCAGGATGCCCCCTACGTCGTCGATGTTCGCCGGGCGCAGGCGCTCCAGCGTCTTGGCAGTCAGCATGCTGCCCGAGCCGTCATGCGTATAGAGCTCGATCAGCAGCGCGCCGTCGACCTTGTGCGAAATCAGGTGGGCGCGCGGCACGCCGCCATGCACCGCCTCCACGGCGTGCGCGAGGAACAGGCGGGTGTCCTCGGTGAGGAAGCGATTGCTCTGCGCCAGCAGTGCCTCGGCCTCGTCGGCAGCGAGTTCGGTGACCAGCTTGCCCTTGGCGTCGCGCACCGGCTCATCAGTCAGGAACACCAGCTTGTCCGCGCCCAGGGCCTTCGCGATGGCGACGGCCGTATCTTCGATCAGCAGGTTGAACACTTCGCCCGTGGGCGAATAGCCGACGTTGGAAATGATCACGATGTTGTCGGCATCGAGGCAGCCCTGGATCGCGGGCACATCGACCTTGCGCACCATGCCGGTGTGCTGGAAATCCACGCCATCGCGCACGCCATAGGGCTGCGCGGTGATGAAGTTGCCCGATACGGTATTGATGGCCGCACCCGCCATGGGCGAGTTGGGCAAGCCCTGCGACAGCAGCGCATCGATTTCCACGCGCAGCAGGCCGACCGCTTCCTTGACGCATTCCAGCGCCACGGCATTCGTGATGCGCACATTGTCCTTGTAGCGCGGTTTGGCGCGGCGCTGCTTCAGCTGCAGTTCGATCTGTGGGCGCGAACCGTGCACCAGCACCAGCTTGATGCCGGCGGCGCGCAGCAGGTTCAGGTCGTGCGCCAGCACCGCGAACTTGCCGTCGGCGACCACATCGCCGCCGAAGACAATGACGAAGGTCTTGCCGCGGAAGGCGTGGAAGTAGGGCGCGACGGATCGGAACCAGCTGACGAAGCGCGTATCGATTTGAGGTTTGGTGCTCATGTGCAGGCCATGCGGACCATGTCGATCATGGGGAGCAGCGATTCTACCGATTCTTCACGGGCGCGGGCCGTTGCCGACGGGTGTTGCCGTGCCCAAAGGTGCTGGAGAAGGCTGGTCACGGACTTTTCTTGAAAAGTAGTGTGATAATAATTTTAATGTTAAAACCCTATGAATATTGATTATATATTGAAAATGATCATATTAAAACCGGATTCAGCCAAAATCACCCCACAGCGTCTGCAGCACGGCAAGTGCGGCCAGGGGCGCGGTTTCGGTGCGCAGCACGCGTGGACCGAGGCGCACCGGCTTGAAACCGGCGCGTTCCGCGGCTTCGCGCTCATGCGCGGCGAGGCCGCCTTCGGGCCCGACCAGCAGCGTGACGCGGGTTTCCCGTGCCAGACTGCCCGCACCGGCGAGGCCATCAGGTGCCAGCAGCAGTCGCGTGCCTGATGATTCGGAGGCCGGCAGGCTGGCCAGCCAGGGATGCAGTTCGACCATGGGCGGAATCACGGGCGGGCGGTTGCGCCCGCATTGCTCGCAGGCAGCAAGCACCACATTACGCCAGTGTTCCAGCTTGCGCTCGGCGCGCTCGCCGGAGACGCGCACGATGGAGCGCTCGCTGACGACGGGAACGATGCGGGTGGCGCCCAGTTCGGTGGCTTTCTGCAGCACGAAGTCCATGCGGTCGCCCGCGGAGACGCATTGCGCCAGCGTGATCGCCAGCGGCGATTCGCGCTCGGTGTCGAATCGCTCGACGATGCGTGCGCTGACGCGGTCGCGCACCAGGCTAGTCAGCACGGCACGGCATTCGCCGCCCTCGCCGTTGAACAGGGTGATAGCTGCGCCATCGCGCAAGCGCAGCACGGCAATATGGCGGGCGGCACGTTCGGGCAGCCGGATTTCGGTGCCCGGCGTGAGCATTTCCGGCACAAAAAAGCGCGGCGCACGGTGTGCGGACGCATTCCAGCTCCCGGCGGAGGGGGGGGCGGTGGGTTCAGAAGCCTGTCCGGCGTGCTTTTTGTGTTTTGCCATGATGCTGCAATTCTCCCATAGCAGCCTGTGTGCCTGCTTTAAGCTCGATTTCGGCCATTTTCAGGCTAAATGCCGTCCTTTTACGACTCAATCCTGCTAAGATGCCGCGCTTCGCTGCAGTGCCGCATTCGCAGCATCTCCTATTCCGGTCAGGTTCCTCCCGTGTCCTCCAATCGCCCCGTACGCAACATCGCCATCATCGCCCACGTCGATCATGGCAAGACCACGCTGGTCGACAAACTGCTGCATCAGGCCGGCACCTTTGCTGCGCACCAGCACATCGCCGAGCGCGTCATGGACTCCAATGACATCGAGCGCGAGCGCGGCATCACCATTCTCGCCAAGACCACTTCCGTTGAGTACAACGGCGTGCACATCAACATCGTTGATACGCCGGGCCACGCTGACTTTGGCGGCGAAGTCGAGCGCGTGCTGTCCATGGTGGATGGCGTGCTGCTGCTGGTGGATGCCGTGGAAGGCCCGATGCCGCAGACGCGTTTCGTCACGCGCAAGGCGCTGGCCCAGGGACTGAAGCCCATCGTGGTGGTGAACAAGGTGGACCGTCCGGGCGCGCGTCCGGACTGGGTGGTGAACGCCACGTTCGACCTGTTCGACAAGCTGGGCGCGACTGAAGATCAACTCGATTTCGCTGTTGTCTACGCATCGGCGCTGAACGGTTATGCCGTGCTTGATCTGGCTGATGCGCCGTCTCCGCATGCGCCGAGTGGCGAGCATGCCCGTGGCGAGGACAATGTCACGCATGGCGCTGCCGGTGACAAGAAGCTGGATATGCGGCCGTTGTTCGACACCGTCATTTCGCGCGTGCCTTCGCCGCCTGGCGATCCTGAAGGTCCGCTGCAACTGCAGATCAGCAATATCGATTACTCGAGCTATGTCGGCCGCATCGGCATCGGCCGTGTGGCGCGCGGCAAGGTGCGCCCGGGCCAGGACGTGCTGGTCATGACTGGCGACCAGGAGCAGCGCAAGGCCAAGATCAACCAGGTACTGGGTTTCCGCGGTCTGGAACGTGTGCAGATCGATGAAGCGATAGCCGGCGACATCGTGCTGATCAACGGCATTGAAGGCATCAGCATCGGCCAGACCATCGCCGATCCGGTGCAGCCCGAAGCGCTCCCCATGCTGAAGGTGGACGAGCCCACCCTGACCATGAATTTCCAGGTGAACAGCTCACCGCTGGCCGGCAAGGAAGGCAAGTTCGTCACCAGCCGGCAGTTGCGCGAGCGCTTGCAGCGCGAACTGCAGTCCAATGTGGCGCTGCGCGTGGAAGATACCGCTGACACCGACGTATTCACGGTGTCGGGGCGTGGCGAGTTGCATCTCACGATCCTGATCGAAAACATGCGTCGCGAAGGCTACGAGCTGGCGGTGTCCCGCCCGCGCGTGATGCTGCGGATGGTCGATGGCGTTAAGTGCGAGCCGTTTGAAATCCTGACGGTCGATGTTGAAGAAGCGAATCAGGGGGCCGTCATGGATGCGCTGGGTCAGCGCCGCGGCGATCTGGTGGACATGCAGTCCGACGGGCGCGGTCGTGTGCGCCTCGACTACCTCATGCCGGCACGCGGCCTGATCGGTTTTCAGGGTGAGTTCCTGAACCTGACGCGCGGCAACGGCCTGCAAAGCCATGTGTTCGATGATTACGGTCCGATGAAACCGGATCTGGCGGCACGCCACAACGGTGTGCTGATTTCGGCCGAGCACGGCCCGGCGGTGGCCTACGCCCTGTGGAAGCTGCAGGATCGGGGCCGCATGTTCGTTGCGCCCGGCGACCCGCTGTACGAAGGCATGGTCATCGGCATTCATTCGCGTGACAACGACCTCGTGGTCAATCCCATCAAGGGCAAGCAACTGACGAACGTGCGTTCTTCTGGCACGGATGAAGCGGTGCGGCTGGTGCCAGCGATTGAATTGACGATCGAAAAAGCGGTGGAGTTCATCGCCGATGACGAACTGGTGGAAATCACGCCAAAGAGCATCCGCATCCGCAAGCGCCACCTGCTCGAGCACGAGCGCAAGCGCGCATCACGCGTGACGAACAGCGAAACCGTCGCGGAGTAGTCAGCAGGCGCTTTGCTGCGCCTCCTCAGACGCGGGCAGCCGAGGTCAGCGGGTGCAGGCCCAGGCCACCGGCTTGCAACCCGGCCCGCAGGCCTTCAATGCCTTCGTTTCCGCTTCGGCCTGCGTGTGCCCCTTCTGTACCTTGAATCCCTTCGGTCCATCTGCGACCGCGCCACATTCGCTGCGCAGGGCCAGCACCACTTAGCAGCGCGCATTGGCACACTGGTTCAGCGCCGTTACTGCGGCATCTTTTTCGGTGGTCAGATCGTGGCTGTAGCCATAGCTACCTGAGTCACGGTGCCAGGCAATGGCGCCATGCGTGACCTTGCCCTTCTTTGCCGTTGCCGGCTTGGTTTTTGTATCCGCGGCAATGCCTGTTCCGGCGAGCAGGACCAGCAGCGATAAAATTGCCAGAAGTCGTTGCAGGAGGGATTGGAGGATCATGTGTTAAATGTACCGCGCCTGACCGGGTTCGGTAAATGCTTGCCTTCAATTTCACCGCGCCGGACAATGCGCGCTTTTTTCCACTCAGCCTACCGGATCCACCCAAGCCCATGGCCACCCAAAAAACACGAACCGCAGTCCCCAAGCCGACCAAACCTGTAACCGGCCCCCGTTTTGTCGTGCGCAGTTCCGGCATTCACGGCCGCGGCGTATTCGCCCGTCGCGTCCTGCGGGAAGATGAAACCGTCATCGAGTACAAGGGCGAAATCATTTCCGAGGCCGAGATCGAGCGGCGCTACCCCGAAGATCTCAAAGGCCTGAATCACACCTTCATCTTCGGCGTTGAGCACGACTACAACATTGACGGTGGCGCGCAGGGCAATGCGGCACGCTGGATCAATCATTCCTGCGCACCGAATTGCGACACCTTCGAGGAAAACCGGCGCATCTTCATCCGCGCGGCGCGCAACATCCGGCCGGGCGAAGAGCTGACCTATGACTATGCGATTGAGGCCGGCGAGCCGCTGACCAAGGCGCTCAAGGCGCGCTGGCCCTGCTGGTGTGGCGCGAAAAAGTGCCGCGGGACGGTATTGGTGGCAACTCCGAAGCCAAAAAAGCGCAAAAAATCTCGTTAGTGGGTACTAATTTACGCTGGGTCGAGACCACTCAAATAGTTAAATTTACCGTAAAGTCATAAGGTTACCGCGAAATTCTGTGGTTGGAGAGAGGTCGCCCTGATATAATTCTTCGCATGGCCCGGGGAGGGCGACTCCAGTGCCGGTTTTTGCACTGACCGTTTCCCATGGCCGGCAGCGCCCAGGCACCGCCTCACCGGCGGGTGATCAAACAGCCAGTGGAGCAAACATGAAGCTATGTCGTTGGGGCAGAAACGGATATGAAAAATCCGGAATGATCGATGCTCAAGGCCAGTTGCGTGACCTCTCCGGCATAGTCGCAAACATTGATCAGGAGATGATTTCTCCCCGCGGCCTGGCCAGGCTGCGCAAGATCCGCCCCGAATCCCTGCCGCTGGTGCGCGGCAACCCGCGTTTTGGCGTCCCCTACACCGGCATTTCGAAGTTCATCGGTATCGGGCTCAATTACCGCGACCACGCCGCCGAAGCCGGCCTGCCCGTGCCGATCGAGCCCATTGTGTTCTCCAAGGCCACGACTTCGATTACCGGCCCGAACGATGATGTCATCCAACCCAGGGGCTCGACCCAGCTCGACTGGGAGGCTGAACTGGGCGTGGTGATCGGCACCCGCGCCCAGTACGTCACCGAAGACAAGGCGCTGGAATATGTGGCTGGCTACACCATCGTCAACGACGTTTCCGAGCGCGCCTTTCAGCGCGCCACGCCGCAATGGGACAAGGGCAAGGGTTTCGATTCCGCCGGCCCGATCGGCCCCTGGCTGGTGACCACTGATGAAATCACGAATCCGCAGGCGCTGGACGTGTGGCTGGATGTGAACGGCGACATGATGCAAAACGGCAACACGCGCGACATGATTTTCTCCGTCGCGAAAATCGTCTCCCATGTCAGCCAGTACATGACGCTGCTGCCCGGCGACATTATCTGCACCGGCACGCCGGCTGGCGTTGGCATGGGCAGGAAGCCTGCCCCAATCTATCTCAAGCCGGGCGACGTCATGATGCTGGGCATCAAGGGTCTGGGCGAGCAGCGGCAGCGCGTGGTTCCCTTTCGAGGCCAGGGAACTTAGTGACAAAATGAAAACGGCGCCGATGGC
>CAMCYY010000109.1 GCA_945885335.1 Bordetella parapertussis | reverse complement strand
ATACCAATGCAGTGATTTTCGCGTTCGGCGGGTCGGTGCTGTTTGCCACCTCCTATTACGTCGTGCAGCGTACCTGCCATGCGCGCCTGTTCGGGGGCTGGCTGGCTAGTGTCACGTTCTGGGGCTGGCAGGCGGTCATCGTGCTGGCGGCGATCACGCTGCCCCTGGGCATCACCTCTGGCAAAGAGTATGCCGAACTGGAGTGGCCGATTGACATCCTGATTGCGGTCGTCTGGGTGTCCTATGCCATCGTTTTCTTTGGCACCATCGCAAAGCGCAAGACGTCGCATATCTACGTCGCCAACTGGTTCTTCGGCGCCTTCATCCTGACCGTTGCCATTCTGCACATCGTCAACAGTGCCGCGATTCCGGTGTCGTTCTGGAAATCCTATTCGGCCTATGCCGGCGTGCAGGACGCCATGGTGCAGTGGTGGTACGGGCACAACGCCGTGGGATTCTTCCTGACCGCGGGCTTCCTCGGCATCATGTATTACTTCATTCCCAAACAGGCCGAGCGCCCGATTTATTCTTACCGGCTGTCGGTGGTGCATTTCTGGGCGCTGATCTTCACCTACATGTGGGCCGGCCCGCATCACCTGCATTACACCGCGCTGCCCGACTGGACGCAGTCGCTGGGCATGATTTTCTCGCTCATCCTGCTGGCGCCATCCTGGGGCGGCATGATCAACGGCATCATGACGCTGTCGGGTGCCTGGCACAAACTGCGCACCGATCCGATCCTGAAATTCCTCATCGTGTCGCTATCCTTCTACGGCATGTCGACCTTCGAGGGGCCGATGATGTCGATCAAGACGGTCAACGCGCTGTCGCACTACACCGACTGGACCGTCGGCCACGTGCACTCCGGTGCGCTGGGTTGGGTTGGCCTTGTCAGCATGGGGGCGCTCTACTACCTGATCCCGCGCCTGTTCGGCCGCAAGGAAATGTGGAGCATCCCGGCCATCGAGTTGCACTTCTGGGTGGCCACCGTCGGCATCGTGCTGTACATCGCCGCGATGTGGATTGCCGGTGTGATGCAGGGCCTGATGTGGCGTGCAGTCAGTCCGGATGGCACCCTGACCTACAGTTTCGTCGAGAGCGTCAAGGCGACCTATCCCTTCTATGCCATACGCCTGGTAGGTGGGCTGCTGTACTTCGGCGGAATGTTGATCATGGCCTGGAACGTCTGGAAGACCGTTGCATCGGGTCGGGCCGCCGATGCCGCCATTCCGCTCGCAACCACTGCACATGCCTGATAGGAAAACAACATGAAATTCAGCCATGACCTGATTGAGAAGAACATCACGCTGCTGATCGTGCTGGTGATCCTGGTAGTCAGCGTTGGCGGCCTGGTGGAAATCGTGCCGCTGTACTTTCAGCGCTCCACGACCGAGCCGGTGCAGGGGCTGAAGCCCTACGCACCACTGGAACTGGTCGGCCGCAACATCTATGTACGCGAAGGCTGCTACAACTGCCACTCGCAGATGATCCGGCCGTTCCGTGCCGAGACCGAGCGCTATGGGCATTACTCAGTGGCCGGCGAGTTCGTCTATGACCGGCCGTTCCAGTGGGGCAGCAAGCGCACCGGCCCCGACCTGGCGCGCGTCGGCGGTCGTTACAGCGACGACTGGCACCGGCAGCACCTGAACAATCCGCGCGACCTGGTGCCCGAGTCCAACATGCCCGCCTATCAGTGGCTGGCGAAATCACCGGCACAGTCCGAGGGCATTGAAACCCATCTGAAGGCGCTGCGCACGCTGGGCCATCCCTACACCGACGCGGATATTGACGGGGCGAAGGCGCTGCTGGCCGGCAAGACCGAGCAGGACGCGCTCGTCGCCTACCTGCAGGTGCTCGGCACTTCGATCAAGACGAAGAGGTAGTCCATGGACATCAATACCATGCGTGAAGCGGTGACACTGACCAGTTTTGTGGTCTTCGTCGGCATCGTGCTGTGGGCCTGGAGCGGTGCCAACCGGCAGCGCTTCGAGGAAGCGGCGCATTTGCCGTTCGATGAGATCGAGGACGTCAGCGAAGTCGGCAAAGATCAACAGGGCAACAAAGGGGTGCGGCGATGAGCGATTTCACCAGCGGCTTCTGGGATTTTTACATAGGTATCATAACCCTGGTCAGTATTGCGGCCTGCGCGGTACTGCTGCAAAGCATGAGCCAGCGCCGCGTCTCGACCGATCCGGAAAACACCGGCCACGTCTGGGACGAGGATCTGGTCGAGAACAACAATCCGCTGCCGCGCTGGTGGGTCTGGCTGTTCTGG
Source organism: Bordetella parapertussis (assembly GCA_945885335.1). Lineage (GTDB taxonomy): Bacteria > Pseudomonadota > Gammaproteobacteria > Burkholderiales > SG8-39 > CAIYPG01. The sequence goes on along the minus strand of CAMCYY010000109.1, from coordinate 8,130 downwards.
ATCACCATCGTTTTCGGACTGGGCTACCTGTGGGTCTATCCCGGCCTTGGTACCTGGGCGGGCGCCTGGAAATGGACTTCCACGGGGGCCTACCAGCAGGAAATGAACAAGGCCGAGCAGGATCTGGCGCCGCTCTACGCCAAGTTCGCCGGCAAGACCATTCCGCAGCTCGCGGCAGATGCACAGGCGCAAGCGGTGGGGCAGCGATTGTTCCTGAACTATTGCGCGCAATGCCATTCGTCCGATGGCGCAGGCAGCAAGGGCTTTCCCAACCTGACCGACCGCGACTGGCTGCATGGCGGTGACCCCGAGGTCATCAAGCTGAGCATCCTCAATGGCCGCACCGGCGTGATGCCACCCTTGGGCGCAGCGCTGGGTGCTGAAGGCGTCAAGGATGTCGCACACTATGTGCGCTCCCTGTCCGACCTTACTGTCGATGGTTTGCGCGTGAACCGCGGCAAGGTTCTTTTTGCGCAGACCTGCGCCGCCTGTCATGGCGCTGACGGCAAGGGCAATCCGGCCCTGGGTGCACCGAACCTTACCGACAAGACCTGGCTGTATGGCTCATCGGAGGCCATCATCATCGAGACCGTAAGCAAGGGCCGCATCAATGTCATGCCGGCACACAAGGACTTTCTTGGTGAGGCGCGCGTCAATGTCTTGGCCAGCTATGTGTATGGTCTGTCCCATCCGGAAGTAAAGCAGCAATGAGCGTGAGTGCAGTACGGGCGGGGCGCTATGAATGACAAGCAAGGGAATCAGCGCGATGAACCGCCCGTACAGCCGCTGATATTCCATCCGCCTGCATCTCAGGCGGGTGCTTCGGGGGACGCTTCTGCGGGTCAGGACGGCAACACCCTCGAGCAGTCTCTGTATGAGATCCGTCGCAAGATCTACCCGCGTGCGGTATCTGGCTGGTTTGCCAGCTGGCGCCTGACCCTGATCATTGTCACCCAGGTTGCGTTCTATGGCACGGCCTGGCTGCAATGGAACGATCGTCAGGCCGTGCTGTTCGATCTCGCGGCCCGCAAGTTCTACATCTTCGGAGTGGTGTTCTGGCCGCAGGACTTTATTTACCTGACGGCGCTACTGATCGTCTCGGCGCTGTCGCTGTTTCTCTTTACCGCCTTGGCCGGGCGGCTGTGGTGCGGCTATGCCTGTCCGCAGACCGTGTATACCGAAATCTTCATGTGGATAGAGCGCAAGGTCGAAGGCGACCGCGCGGCGCGCATGCGCCTCGATGGCGAGGCCGCCAGCGCGGGCAAGTACGGCAAGAAGGCACTCAAGCACTTCCTGTGGATCGCGCTGGCCCTGTGGACCGGCTTTACCTTCGTTGGCTATTTCACGCCCATCCGCGACCTGTCGCGTGAAGTGGCGGCGCTGGCGCTGGGGCCCTGGGAGACGTTCTGGCTGCTGTTCTACAGCTTTGCCACCTACGGCAACGCCGGCTGGATGCGCGAGCAGGTGTGCAAGTACATGTGTCCCTATGCGCGCTTCCAGAGCGCCATGTTCGACCAGGACACCCTGATCGTCACCTACGACAAGGCGCGCGGTGAACCGCGCGGTTCCCGGAGCAAGAGCATCGCGCGTGACGAGCTTGCAGCGCGCGGCCTTGGAGACTGTGTGGACTGCGGCATCTGTGTGCAGGTCTGCCCGACTGGCATCGACATCCGCAATGGCCTGCAGTACGAATGCATCGGCTGCGCCGCTTGCATCGACAGCTGCAACCAGGTCATGAAAAAGCTGAGCTATCCGCCCGGCCTGATCCGTTACTCGACGGAAAACGCGCTGCAGCACGGCTGGAGTTTCGGCCGGATATTCGCGCGCGTGCTGCGGCCGCGGGTGCTGATCTATGCCGGCATCCTTGCTGCCGTTGTCATTTTTGCCGGCGTGTCGCTGTTCCAGCGCATTCCGCTCAAGGTCGATGTCATCCGCGACCGCGCCGTGCTCGCGCGCGAGGCCGAAGACGGTCGCATGGAGAACATTTACCGACTGCAGTTGATGAATACCTCGGAGGCGCCCATGCGCATCACGATTTCCGTAAAAGGGGGTGAGCGCCTGCAGCACCTGGAGGTGACCTCGGGCGGGCAGGTGCTGGAGCTGGCGCCGGTGACTTCGAGGCTATTGCCAGTGCGGATTTCGGCCACCCCTTCGCCCGGCAAGGCAGGGACGGAGCGTATTGAATTCATAGTTACTGCGCAACGCAGGGTGCAGCCAGCAGGTTTGAACAATGCGGTGGTGGATCCGGTTGCGGATTACATGGTGCGCGAGAAATCCAGTTTCTTCATCCCGGCGCGGTTGGACGGCGAAGACCACGAGGAGAAGCGAGATGGGCACAGGTGAAATTGCGGCGGACGTGAACGTGACCGATGTGAGCAACACAAGCGAGGTGAAGCGAAAAAGTCCGCCCTGGTACCGGCATCGCTGGCCCTGGCTGCTAATGTCGGGGCCGGCCATTGTTGTCGTGGCCGGCGTCATCACCATGGTCATTGCGTTCAGGACCAGCGACGGCCTGGTCGAGGACGACTACTACAAGCAGGGTCTCGCGATCAACAAGATGCTCGAGCGCGATGCCGGTGCCCGGGCCATGGGGCTTGGCGCTACCGTGCGCTTTGGCGCAGACAACGGCCGGGTGCGTGTTGCCATTGACTCCGGCGACACCGGGGCCGGTGCATTGCGACTGAAACTGCTGCATCCCACCCGTGCGGGCCTGGATCAGGTTGTGGATCTTGTGCAGATTGCCCCGGGACTCTGGGAGGGCGCGCTAACACCTCCGGTGCGCGGGCTGTGGCGCCTGCAACTGGACACCCCCGATGGTGGATGGCGCATCGGCGGCGACTGGCAATCCGGCGCCGATGGCGCGGTGCTGCGTCCGCAGCCTTCCGCCGGAGCGGCGCGGTGAAACAGCGCCTGATCTGGATACTCTGGCCAGCTTTCGTCATGGCGATCCCGGCGGTGGGAATCGTGTTTTCGCTGTTCGATCCGGCAGACATGAAATGGCCTGGCGAGGCTGCGGAGCACAGCCGGATGGCGGCCTATACCGTGGGTTTTCTTTTTTTCTGGGCGCTGGGCGCCTGCTGCAGTGCGCTCACCTGCCTGCTGCAACGATCGCCCTATGATATGAATCGCTGCACGCTGGATCCGCAGGACCGTCCCGAGGGCTGCCCGAAACGGGAGTCATCCGGCAGCTGTCATTGATCGCGCGCACTGCGGGAGGCAAGCCATGTTCAAGCACATCCTGATTCCCACGGATGGCTCCACGCTGTCGGCGAAAGCGATCAAGGGCGGCATCAAGCTCGCCGTTTCCATGGATGCGCGCATTACGCTGTATCGCGCCACAGATGAGGATTCCGGGATCTATGCCGGTGAGGGCTATGCGGTCCCGCGCGATCTGCGCATGCGTGCGGCACGCGAGGTGCGCAGCCGCATCGAGGCCGAACTGGGCGAGGCGCGCAGCGCTGCCACGGCCGCTGGCGTTGCCTGCGACTGGATCATCGGCCGGACCTTCCAGCCCTGGCGCGGCATCATCGATGCGGCAAAAAAACGCAAATGTGACCTGATCGTCATGGCCTCGCACGGGCACAGCGGCCTCAAGGGCATGCTTATCGGCAGCGAGACACAGAAAGTGCTGACGCATTGCAGGATTCCCGTGCTAGTTTGTCGCTGACCTGAACAGCAGGGCGTGCACCTCCGCGACAGGTGGGCGCGCCCGGATCGCGGACCATGGCAGCATTGCATACACCCCTATCCTACGATCGCCACTATCTGACTGCCCTGTTCGAGCCGCGCTCGGTGGCCATCGTTGGTGCCACCAAAAAGGCCGGCAAGGTGGGTGAGGTGCTGGTGTCCAATATGCGCGCTGCCGGCTATCGTGGCGAATTGCTGGCTGTCAATCCGAAATACCGCAGTGTTCACGGCGTACCCTGCTACGCATCCGTGGAGAAATTGCCGCAGCCCGTTGACCTGGTTGTCATCGCCACTCCGGCCGCCACTGTTGCCGACATGATTTCGCAATGCGGCGCGGCGGGTGTGCATGCCGCCCTGGTGATCACTGCCGGTTTTTCTGAAACCGGTACCGAGGGGGCGCGCCTCGAGCGCGAGGTCGTCGAACTGATCCGGCGCCACGATGTGCGCATGATCGGTCCCAACTGCCTGGGCATGCTGCGGCCCAGCCTTGGACTGAATGCCACTTTCGCGCGCGGTGGCGCGCTGCCCGGATCGCTGGCGCTGGTGTCGCAGTCCGGCGCGGTTTGCACTGCGATGCTTGACTGGGCGGCGGTCAACAAGGTGGGATTTTCCAGTGTCGTATCACTGGGCGGCTCGGTCGACATCGACTTCGGCGAGATCATCGACTACCTCGCCGGCGATGCACGCACCGAACACATCCTGCTCTACATCGAGGGCGTGCGAGATGCGCGACGCTTTCTCGGCAGCCTGCGTGCCGCGGCACGGGTCAAGCCGGTCATCCTGATGAAGGTCGCGAGGCATCCGGCCGGGTCGCGCGCGGCGGTGTCACATACCGGGGCCATCGTCGGCGGCGATGATGTGTTCGATGCCGCCGTGCGCCGGGCCGGCGTGGTGCGGGTGGAGACCATCGGCCAGCTTGTTGCCGCTGCGCAGGCGCTGGCCGCGCACGTGCGGCCGCGCGGCAACCGCCTTGCCGTGATCACCAACGGTGGTGGTCCGGGCGTGATGGCCGCTGACCATGCCACCGACCTCGGCCTGCCCCTGGCGGAACTGTCCGCCGCCACTGTTGCCCGATTGCAGCGTGCGCTGCCTTCGAACTGGTCTCATGGCAACCCGGTCGATCTCATCGGCGACGCCGACTGCGAACGCTACCGGGCCGCCGTGTCGGCCTGCCTTTCCGATGACGGCGTTGATGGCGCGCTGGTCATCCTCACGCCCCAGGCGATGACCGATGCCGATGCCGCCGCCGCTGCGGTGATCGACGCGGCGCGCGGCGCCACCAAGCCCCTGATGGCCTGCTGGATGGGCGAGCAGAGTGTGGTCAGTGCACGCCAGGCGCTGCGCGATGCCGGCATACCGGTATTCCGCACGCCCGAGCCCGCCGTGGAAATGTTTGCGCACCTTTCGTCCTTCTATCGAAACCAGCAGGCGCTGCTGCAGATGCCGGGGCCGTTGTCGCATGTGCTGGAGCCGGACCTGGCCACTGCGCAGGCGCTGGTCGATGCGGCGGTGCGCGAAGGGCGCATGCTGCTGGGCGCAGCGGAGTCCGCCGCGTTGTTGCGTGCCTTCCATATTCCGGTGGGCGGCGGCCTGCCGGCGCGCAGTGCCGACGAGGCTGCGAGCGTCGCGCAACAGACCGGATTTCCGGTGGCAATGAAAATCCGCTCGCCCGATATTACTCACAAGAGCGATGTGGGGGGCGTGCGCCTCGGCCTTGCCGATGCGCCGGCAGTGCGCCTCGCCTACGACGAGATGCTGCGGGCTGTCCGTGCGGTGAAACCGAGGGCGACGATCGACGGCGTGACCATCGAGCCCATGATTATTCGTCGGGACGGCCGCGAACTGCTGGTGGGTGTTATTCGCGATCCCGTGTTCGGCCCGGCCATCACTTTTGGCGCTGGCGGAACCGCCGTGGAAGTGATGCGCGACCGCAGTGTTGCGCTGCCGCCGCTGAATGACTTCCTGGCGCGCGACATGATCAACGGCACGCGCGTATCGAAGCTGCTGCACGAATTCCGCGGCGCGCCGGCGGCAGACATGGCCGCGCTGGAGTCCGTGCTGCTGCGCGTGTCGGAGATGGCCTGCGCGCTGCCCTGGCTGGCCGAGCTCGACATCAATCCGCTAATCGCTGACGAGGTCGGCGTGATCGCGATCGATGCGCGCGTGGTGCTGGCACCGCCGAAGACACCGGGGGCTTCCGGCGCCGGGCGCTATGCGCACATGGCGATCCATCCCTATCCGGCGGAGCTGGCCGGCACCTGCACGCTGGCGGACGGCACCTGCCTGATCGTGCGGCCCATCCGTCCCGAAGATGCAGCGCTGGAGCGCGATTTCGTTGCAGGGCTTTCCGACGCCAGCCGGCGCTTCCGTTTCCGCGGCACGCTGCGTGAACTCACTCCGGCGCAACTGGCGCGCTTCACGCATATCGACTATGACCGCGAAATGGCCCTGGTGGCGCTCGACCCGGCTGCGGGGCGCGAGGTAGAAGTGGCTGTGGCACGCTATATCGCCAACCCCGACGGCATCAGTTGCGAGTTCGCGATCGTGGTGGCGGATGCCTGGCAGTGGCGTGGTCTGGGGCGCTTCCTGCTCGCCCGTCTTGGCGAGGTGGCCCGGCAGCGTGGCCTGGCCAGCATGGTGGGACAGGTCATGCGCGAGAATGAGCCCATGCTGCAGTTGTGTCGGCGCCTGGGCGGGGTAGTGACGCGCATACCTGATGACCCGGACAGCCGGCAGGTGGTGTTCACCCTGTGCTGAACCACGTTGGCGGCCACAGCGGAATTGACTTGTATCAAGGCACGGGCGCGACGCAGTACTATGATGAACGCACGCATCTTTCTGAAGGATTGCAATGATGCAGCCCAATGTTGGAAAGACTGATCGCCTAGGACGCATTGTGCTGGGCCTGATCCTGCTCAGTTCATTTGTGTTCCTGACGGGCGATGCGCGCTGGATCGGCTTGATTGGATTGGTGCCGATCGCCACGAGTTACATTCAGTGGTGTCCGATCTATACTGTGTTCGGCATATCGACACACGGCAACAGGAAAGACGCACGGTAGGTGCAGGCTCGCCAAGATCTCGGCAGATTGTATTGATTCCATTTCCGCACGATCGGGAGTGGCCAACCAGAATAGGGGAAGATCATGTTCAAGCGAATTCTTGTTGCAGTGGATGGCAGTCATACGGCAAATCGCGGATTGAAGACCGCGATCAGTATGGCCCGCGAACAAGGCGCGGCCCTGCAGATACTGCATGTCATCGATGAGCGCGTACCGGCGCTCAATCCGGAGGTGGGTATTTATGTGGATGACATGTTCCGGTTGCTGCGCGAAGGCGGCAAGAAGATCCTGGCTGCTGCCGTCGCTCAGGCCGAGAAGGAGGGCATGAGGTGCCAGCCTGTGTCGGTGGAGACCATGGGTCTGCCGGTGGCGGATGTCGTCGTGCGCCAGGCGAAGAAATTCCGCGCTGATCTGATCGTGCTTGGCACCCATGGCCGTCGCGGCATAAGCCGCCTTGTCATGGGCAGCGATGCCGAAGGCGTAGTGCGCGAATCGACGGTGCCGGTGCTGCTGGTGAAGTCGCCTGCTGCCAGGGCGAGCAAGCGGAAGTAAGCGCCCTGCCTGCGTCGCTTGGTGCTGCGCAGTTCACTTGATCAGGGTCAAGGCATTTCATCCCTGCGTGGTGGAGCATGGATGCAATGCCCCCTCCTGCGGGCCGGTTTGGAGAAGCTTTCATGGAAGCCACCGTTCACTGTCCATCCTGCGGCGCGCGCACGACTGCCGAGCCGCGCGATTTCGAGATGCCGGGCTTTGTCACCTGTCCTGTCTGCCAGCAGCCAATTCCACTGCAGCACGGGGCCGCCGGTGAGCCACGCCAACCCGCGGATTGAATCGTCGAAGTGCTGCGCCGCCCCCCCCCGTCGTTCCGGATTGGCGGGCTGCTCCCCATGCATCCTGGCTCTTCTGTGTGCGGTGCACCCGATTGCCGCAACATCTGCCGGCCCTTGAGCGGGGTTCAATCTGCATCATACTAATGATAATAAATAATCATTTGATAAGCATCATTCAATGAGTAATTATCGAATTTGATAATTATCATAAAAAATATTCTGGCGTAAGCTCCGCCAAGGGTAGGACGATTCCTACCCGAATTTTAAGTCGTCGGCCCACCCCCGGGTTCAGTTGCAGGCCGATGGCCGTCATTGCCGCCGCCCCGCATGCTGCGAAGCATGAGCATGGCGCCCGCAAATTCCCCCGCATCCCCTCCCGCGCTGGCACATCGCCTGCCTTTGAGGGTTTTCCTGGCCGAGGATTCCGAGATTCTCCGCAGCCGCATCGTGGATCTTTTTGGCGAGTTGGAAGGAGTGCGGGTTACGGGGGCGTCGGGATCAGCCGAAGGGGCCACTACAGAAATATTGAGAAGCCGTCCTGATGCGGTTGTT
>CAMCYY010000108.1 GCA_945885335.1 Bordetella parapertussis | reverse complement strand
GCGGCCTTGCCACGACCTGCCGGACCGGGCAGTCAGGATTGAGGATCCGCTACAAGACGACGACATCAGTCACGAGCACCAATCTGTCCACCGGCGCCACCTCGACGCCTGCGCCCACCACCGGCTCCTTTGTCGATTGGGACGGCGTTTGCTACACCGGCGGGGTCGGACTGCAGACGCCCCCGTCACCCGGCGTGACCCCGCCGATCACCGCCATGCCCACGCCACCGGCCAACGGCGCCCCGGCTCCGACGGAATTGCCGTTGCCCGTCGCACCCTGCACCGCCTGGCCCTGCACCACGACCACGACTTCGGGCGGCAGCAGCAATTCGCTGGCCGATGTGGCGCAGTACTACTACAACACCGACCTGCGCCCCAGCCTGGCCGATAACGTGCCAGCCGGCGGCAGCGGCGTTGAGGACGACAAGGCCACCTGGCAGCACATGACCACCATGACCATCGGCATGGGCCTGGCCGGCACACTGAACTACACCTCGGACTACAAAACCGCTGCCACCGGCGACTTCCAGAACATTCGCAATGGCAGCACGCTGTGGCCGGTTCCGACCGCTGACAGCCCGACGGCACTGGACGACCTGTGGCATACGGCCGTCAACGGGCGCGGGCAGTTCTTCAGCGCCTCGAATCCGGACAGCCTGGTGACTTCGCTTTCAGGCGCACTGTCCGGCGTGAACGCACGGGTGGCCTCTGCGGCGGCGGCGGCCACATCCAACCTCGAACCGGTCGCAGGGGACAACTTCGCCTACACCGCGAAGTACCGCACCGTGGACTGGACGGGTGAACTGGAGGCCCATGAAATCGACCTCTCCACTGGCGAGGTCAAGGCGGCCACCATCTGGTCGGCGCAGTCGGCACTCAATGCCAAGGTCGGCCACTTCTGCGACAACCGCAGCATCTACCTGTTCCGCTCCGGTGTGAGCAACAATCGCGTGTCGTTCACCTGGAACACGCAGGGCTGTGATGGCTCCATGAATCCCAATGGCACCTACAGCACCGGTCTCAGCGCTGCTGAGCAGGCGTATTTCGGCGCAACCCAGGTTGCTGCGCTCAGCCATTATGTGAGCATGACCGACGGCACCGGCCTGCCGGCCACCGACAATCAGCGCGCTGCAGCCGCCGGCGAAAAGCTGGTGAACTTTGTGCGCGGCCAGCGCGGCTACGAAGGCTTTGTCACCAACGATGCCACCAAGCTGTATCGCACCCGTGCCGCCGTGCTGGGAGACATCGTCAACGCGCAGCCGGTGTATGTGAAGGCGCCCTTCGCCTCCTACACCGACTCCGGTTACTCGACCTTCAAGACCACCAATGTCAACCGCACCCCGATGGTGTACGTGGCTGCCAACGACGGCATGCTGCATGCCTTCTACGCAGGAACATCCATAACCGACACCGACGGCGGCAAGGAGGCCTGGGCCTTCATTCCCACCATGGTGCTGCCAAATCTCTACAAGCAGGCCGACAACAACTATGCCAACAACCATGTGTACTCGGTTGACGGCACGCCGAGCGTGGGGGATTTCTACGACACCAATGCCAGCGCATGGAAGACCGTCCTGGTGGGCGGCCTCAACGCCGGGGGCAAGGGTTACTACGCGCTGGACGTAACCGACCCCGCCACCCCCAAGGGCCTGTGGGAATTCAAGTGGAGCGATACCTGCTACGACTCCGCCGTCCCCGCCACGGCCTATTCCGACTGCCACATCGGCTTCACTTTCAGCAATCCGCTGATCAGCAAACTCGCCGACGGCACCTGGGTGGTGATGCTCACCTCGGGCTACAACAACATCAACAGCCCGATCAAGACCGGCGACGGCCTGGGTTACCTCTATGTATTGCGCGCCTACGACGACAAGATCCTGCACAAGATCGCCACCAGCGCAGGCACGAGCGCCCAGCCCAGCGGCCTGAACCATATTGCGAACTGGGTGGAAACCACCATCGTGAACAACACCACGCTGCGCGTGTATGGCGGCGACGTGCTGGGCAACATGTGGCGCTTCGATGTCAATGACACCATCGGCACCGCCGGACGCGAAGCCACGCTGATCGGAACGGCAAAAACATCCGGCGGCACCCCGACGGCGCAGCCCATCACGACCCGGCCGGAGCTGGCCCTGAACGGCAGTTCACCCTTCGTGATGTTCGGCACCGGCAAGATGCTGGGCACGGGAGACCTGACCGACACGCAAGGTCAGTCGATCTACGGCGTGGTGGACCCGCTCACTGCGGGCACCTCCTACACTGACTTGCGCGGTTCGCTGAAACCCCTGACCATGACCCAGGTCGGGTCCGGGTCGACAGCGACACGGACCATTGCCTGCGGCGGCTCGACGGCGGACTGCAACCTCGCGAACGGCTGGGTCGTCAACCTGCCGGACACGGGCGAGCGGGTCAACGTGGACATGAAGCTGCAACTGGGCACGCTGGTCGTCGCGAGTAACGTGCCGGAGAACTCTGCCTGCACCATCGGCGGCTACAGCTGGCTGAACTATGTGAACTACTCAACCGGCATGGCGGTGGCCAACAGCACCGGTGGTGCGGCATCGCAGAAGCTGTCCGACTCACTGGCGGTGGGCCTGAACATCGTGCGCCTGCCTGACGGCCGGACGGTGGTGATCACCACGACTTCGGACGCCAAGCAAACCACAATCGGCGCGCCGTTCGACACGCCCTCCCCGATTGGCAAGCGCATCAGCTGGCGCGAGATCTCGCAGTAGGGCTACACGGCCCTGCTGCCCGAGGGGTCGTGCATCGTGGACTTTGCCAGTGAAGCCACCATGAGCACGGGATGGTTGTTGCCCGGCATGACCGCCGCGCGCCTGCGAAGCATGCCCTTGTGGCAACGCCGGCTGGCCATGGGCATGGTGATTTCGTTGATCCTGCACGGGCTGGCAATTTTCGGCCTGCGCGCAGGTGGCACGGGTGTGCAGGGCACGCAAACAACGATATTGCTTGCACATCTGGTTCCCGCTGCATCAACAGGGGATGTCGCAGAAGCCGATCCGGCACCATTGACGGCAACGAATGCATCAACGACTGGCACGACGCCGTCAGATACAGAGGCCGGTGGCAAAGCGGCACAGAACATCTCCCCCGCAGCGGCCGGCCGCAGTGGCGCGGGCGCCCTGCCGCTTGACCTGCTGCAGACAAAAACCTATTACCTTGCCGCACGACTGCACAAGGCGCCGGTCGCACTGGAGAAATTCCGCTTCGACTATCCGGCAGAGTCGACGGTGCGCGATGGCCTGGTGGTGGCGCGGGTCCTCATCAACGAGCGCGGCAGCGTGGATGACGTAATCATCGACAGGGCCGATCCGCCAGGCATGTTCGAAGCCAACACCGTGGCCTCGCTGCTGCGCGCACGCTTCTCTCCCGGGGAATTGCACCGGCAACCGGTGCCCAGCCAGATTTCAGTGGAAGTGCGCTATCAGAACCCCGAGGGAACGCCAGGCGGCATGAGCATCACCGCCACCGGACCCTGAATCCACCGGCGTCGCAGCCGGCCTCACCCGCAGGCCGGCCCGCTTTCAGCCCGACAGCCCCTTGGGCAGCGGAAACACGACGTTCTCCTCGATGCCCTCAAGCTGGGTCACCCGCTTGGCGCCCAGGCGCTGCAATTTGGCAATGACATCCTGCACCAGCACCTCGGGTGCCGAAGCGCCGGCGGTGACGCCAATGCGCCGCTTGCCGACAATCCACTCCGGCCGCAGTTCGTCCGCGGAGTCAACCATATAGGCCTCGGTGCCCAGTCCGTGCGCCACTTCGCGCAGGCGGTTGGAGTTGGAACTGTTCGGCGAACCGACCACAATGACCACGTCGCACTTTGGCGTCATGAACTTCACGGCGTCCTGGCGGTTCTGAGTGGCATAGCAGATGTCATCCTTCTTCGGACCGACGATCATCGGGAAGCGCGTCCTCAGCGCCGCCACCACCACCGCCGCATCGTCCACCGACAGCGTGGTCTGCGTGACATAGGCCAGGTGCTCCGGATCGCGCACCTCAAGCCACCGAACATCCTCGGCCGTTTCAACCAGATACATGCCGTCCGTTGCCTGGCCCATGGTGCCCTCGACCTCGGGGTGGCCGCGATGCCCGATCATGACAATCTCGCGACCGCTGTCGCGCATCTTCGCCACCTCGACATGCACCTTCGTGACCAGGGGACAGGTCGCATCAAACACCTTGAGGCCGCGCGCTTCGGCTTCCGCGCGCACCGACTTTGATACGCCATGGGCGCTGAAAATCAGCGTGCTGCCGGGCGGAACCACTTCGAGTTCCTCGATGAAGATCGCACCCTTGGCACGCAGGTCATCGACCACATACTTGTTGTGCACCACCTCATGGCGCACGTAGATCGGCGCGCCGTGAATGGCAATGGCGCGCTCGACGATGGCGATGGCGCGCTCCACGCCGGCGCAGAACCCGCGCGGGGTGGCAAGCAGGACCTCAGTCGAGGCATCATCCGTCATTATGTTCGTTTTCATAAAAAGGTCCTTATTTATTGACTCTGAACCCATCAATTATGATCATTCCTGCGCCGACCGTTATGGCGGAATCAGCGAGGTTGAAGGCCGGCCAGTAATATCCACCGGCGTGAAACAGCAGGAAGTCGACCACATGCCCATGCATCACCCTGTCCCACAGGTTGCCCAGCGCACCGCCCAGTATCAGGCTCAGCCCGGCACACATCAGCATCTGCTCCGGATGACGGTAAAGGAGGCGCGTAATGACGACAATGGCAATCACCGCAATGGCCACGAACAGGGCACGCTGCCAGCCACCGGCACCCGCCAGAAAACTGAAGGCCGCACCAGAATTAAACCATAGCACCAGATCGAAGAAGGACGTGACGGTCACACGCTCTCCAGCCTGCAGCGAAGCCCCAACCCACTCCTTGGTCAGCTGATCCAGCGCCGCGACAATGGCTGCAGGAATCAGCCAGCCCACCAGGCTGCGCAAGCGGAGTCGCAGCCCGCCCGACGTCTGGATCAATGCGCCGCCCTCAGGCATGCGAACGCGCCTCACCGGCGCCGGTGAGGTTTTCCACGCAACGACCGCAGATCCCCGGATGGCCGGCATGGGCGCCGACATCAGCGCGGTAATGCCAGCAGCGCCCGCACTTGGCGTGGGCGCTCGGCGTCACCAGCACGCTTGCTGCATCAGCATTCGCAGCAGGCTCAACGACGGCCTTCGAAGTAATCAGCACAAAACGCAGGTCATCGCCCAGCGACTGCAGCAGCGCGAGCTTCTCGCCGCCGGCACTGATCGTGACTTCAGCCTGCAGCGACGAGCCGATCTTGCCGGCCGCGCGCGCCTCCTCGAGCTGCTTGGCGACATCGGAACGGATGGCGCGCAACTTCGCCCAGCGCTCCAGCAGCATCGACGCATCGGCGATGGGCGGCAGCGTGTGATAGACGCCGGTGAAAATGGTTTCATCGCCGGGATTGAGGACCTTCCAGCCTTCCTCTGCGGTAAAGGACATGATGGGCGCCATGATGCGCAACAGGCTTTGCGCGATATTCCACAGCACGGTCTGCGCTGCGCGCCGCGCCTTCGAATCGCGCCCGCTGGTATAGAGCCGATCCTTCAGGATGTCGAGGTAGAAACCACCCAGGTCTTCAGAGCAGAAGGTCTGCAGCTTCGACATCGCCGGATGGAACTCGTAGCGTTCGTAGTCGGCGAGGATGTCCTTCTGCAATTCGGCTGCGCGCGCGATGGCATAGCGGTCGATCTCCAGCCATTGTTCCGGCGGCAATGCGTCGCGTTGCGGATTAAAGTCTGCGGTGTTGGCCAGCAGGAAACGCAGCGTGTTGCGGATGCGGCGATAGGCCTCGACCACGCGCTTGAGGATTTCATCAGAGATGGACAACTCACCCGAGTAGTCGGTGCTGGCCACCCACAAACGCAGGATTTCCGCGCCCAGCGTATCCGACACTTTTTGCGGCGCGATCACGTTGCCAACCGACTTGGACATCTTGCGCCCCTGCCCATCGACCACAAAGCCATGCGTCAACAACGCCTTGTAGGGTGGCACGCCGTTCAGCATGGACGACACGAGCAGTGAAGAATGGAACCAGCCGCGATGCTGATCCGAGCCTTCGAGGTAGAGGTCAGCGGGAAAGCCAAGCTCGCCGCCATGCGAACCTGGATTTTTTCCATCCAATCCGCCCAGCACCGTCTGGTGCGTGGAGCCCGAATCGAACCACACATCCAGCGTGTCCTTGATCTTGTCGTAGTGTGCGACATCCGCGCCCAGCAGCGCATTTACGTCCAGCGTCTGCCAGGCCTCTATGCCGGTTTTCTCGACGAGCAGCGCGACTTTTTCCAGCAGCTCCGGCGTGCGCGGATGCAGCGCACCGGTTTCCTTGTGGATGAAGAAGGGCATGGGCACGCCCCACTGGCGCTGGCGCGACAGCGTCCAGTCCGGTCGGTTCGCGATCATGCCTCGTAGCCGCGCCTTGCCCCAGTCAGGAAAGAACTTCGTCGCTTCGATGCCGCGCAGCGCCGTGGCGCGCAATGACTCCGCCGGTTTCTTGCCGTTGTAGCCAGGCACCTCCTCCATGCCGGCAAACCACTGCGTGGTGGCACGATAGATGATGGGTGTCTTGTGGCGCCAGCAATGCATGTAGCTGTGGTCGTACTTCGCCGCGTGAAACAGGCAGCCGGTCTCCTCGATCTTTTTCACGATCTCCGGATTCGCCTTCCAGATCATCATGCCGCCAAAGAAAGGCAGCGACGACACATATTTTCCGTCGCCCATCACCGGCGTGAGGATCTCATCGTCCTTCATGCCGTAGGCGCGGCAGGACTGGAAGTCCTCGATGCCGTAGGCCGGCGCGCTGTGGACGATGCCGGTACCGGTGTCGAGCGTGACGTAGTCGCCCAGATAGACGGGGGACAGGCGATCATGGAAGGGGTGACGGAAGGCGACGTTCTCAAGAGCTGCGCCATTGCAAGAGGCCAGTGTTTTGCCTTCCAGTCCGCAACGCAGCAGCACGCTTTCCTGCAGGTCTGAGGCGAGTATCAGCAGGCCGCGCGATGTCTCAACAAGGTTGTAGCGATATTCGGGATGAACGTTCAGCGCCTGGTTCGCGGGTATGGTCCAGGGCGTCGTGGTCCAGATGACAATCCAGCCTGCCTCCGAAGGCAGCTTCGGCAAACCAAATGCCTTGGCCAGTTTGTCCGGCTCGGCAAACGGGAAGCCGACATCGATCGCGATGTCCTTCTTGTCGGCGTATTCCACTTCGGCCTCGGCCAGTGCCGAGCCGCAGTCAAAGCACCAGTTCACCGGCTTCAGGCCGCGATACACATAACCTTTTTCCAGCAGACGGCCGAGGACGCGAATTTCATCAGCCTCGTTGCCATAGTCCATGGTCAGGTAGGGACGATCCCATTCGCCCAGCACACCCAGGCGCTTGAAATCCTTTTTCTGCCTTTCCACCTGCTCGGTGGCATAGGCGCGCGCCAGTTTCTGCGTCTGCTCCACCGGTATATTTTTTCCGTGGGTCTTTTCGATCTGCACTTCGATCGGCATGCCGTGACAGTCCCAGCCGGGCACGTAATGCGCATCAAAGCCGGCCAGCTGGCGCGATTTGACGATGACGTCCTTGAGAATCTTGTTCACTGCATGCCCGATGTGGATGTCACCGTTCGCATAGGGCGGGCCGTCGTGCAGCACGAACTTCGGCCGGCCTTTGGAGGCGGCGCGGATCTTTTCGTAAATCTTTTTCTCTTCCCATTCCTTCACCCATAGCGGCTCGCGCTTCGCGAGGTCGCCGCGCATGGGGAAAGGCGTGTCGGGGAGATTGAGAGAGCCCTTGTGATCAGGCTTGGCCGGTTTGTTGTCGTGTGATTCAGTCATTGCCGATTTCCAGAAGTATCTTGCGTGCTGCGTCGCAGTCGCTGGCGATTTTTGCTTTCAGGGCTTCAAGGTCGGAATACTTTTCCTCGTCGCGTATCTTGCGCAGGAATTCGACGCGCACATGCCGGCCATAGAACTCGCCGGAATAGTCAAACAGATGCACCTCCAGCACAGGGGCGGCGCCAGCAGCCTTCACCGTGGGCCGCACACCCAGGCTGGCCACGCCATCGCGAACGCCCCCACCTGAACCATCTGCGCCGTGGAGCCGCACCGCGAAGATGCCGGCGAGCGGCGGACGATTGTGCTTCAACTGGATGTTCGCGGTGGCAAAGCCCAGCTTGCGCCCCAGCTTGTCACCGTGCACCACGCGACCGCTGATGCTGTAGCGACGCCCCAGCAGCAGCGCTGCGCGATCCAGTTCGCCTGCGGCAAGCGCGGTGCGCACCTCGGAACTGGAAATGCGCAGGCCATCCAACTCGACATTGGACATCGTCTCGACCTCGAAGCCGCAGCGCCCGCCCTCTGCGCGCAGCAGCGCCACGTCTCCGGCGCGGCGTGCGCCAAAGCGGAAGTCCTCGCCCACCAGTATCCAGCGCGCGCCCAGTGTGTTCACCAGCACGCGCTCGATGAAATCCTGCGGCGACAAGCCGGCAAATGCACGGGTGAAATGCGCAACGTGTGTGCGCTGCACGCCATGCACTGCGAGCAATTCGAGTTTTTCGCGCAGTGAGGTCAGCCGCGTTGGTGCCTGCTGTGGTGTAAAGACTTCCCTGGGATGGGGCTCGAAGGTCAATGCACAAATGGCAAGCCCGCGCGCGGTGGCAACATTCACCAGGCGCGCCAGCATGGTCTGATGGCCCCGGTGGACGCCGTCAAAATTACCAATGGTGATAGCTGAGGTGATGGCCGAGGTGACAGCCGGGCCGGCGCAACTTGAAGTGGGGGTGGCAAGGCCACGCGTGACAATCATGAACTATCCGCCCGAGTCGGGCAGGGAATCGCAAAGATTTGAATTATAGCGGTTTTCCAATCTCAAACCGTCCGGCCCCGGAAGTCTGCCAGCCTGAAACCGAGCAGCCACAAGGCACCGAAATAAACTGTGGTGCCGAGTACGACCAGCCCGCCCAGTGCCGGCACGCGGAGCAGGGCGGCACTCTTCATCCACCAGTCCTCAGGCCCCATGGCGATCGACAGGACAGCGCCCATCAACGCGAGCGCCAGCACCAGCTTCGCGAAGAAAGCCAGCCAGCCCGGTTGCGGATGGTAGATGTCGTGTTCGCGCAGCTTGTGATACAGCAGAAAGGCATTCAGGCAGGCACCCAGGCCGATCGCCAGCGCAAGTCCTGCATGCTTCAACTGTCCGATGAAAGCGGCGTTGAGCAATTGCGTGAATGCCAGCGTGATGAGGGCAATCTTCACCGGCGTGCGGATGTTCTGCCGTGCATAAAACCCGGGTGCCAGCACCTTCACGAGAATGAGGCCCGCCAGCCCCAGGCTGTAGGCCGCCAGTGCCTGCCGCGTCATCAGGACGTCGTGCTCGGCAAACTGGCCGTAGTGGAACAGCGTCGCCACCAGCGGCAAGCCGAGCACTGCCAGCGCGACAGCCGCCGGCAGTGCCAGTATCAGCGCCAGACGCAGGCCCCAGTCGAGCAGCTTCGAGTACTCGTCAGTGGCAACCTGCGAGTGATAGCGCGACAGGCTGGGCAGCAATATGGTGCCCAGCGCGACGCCCAGCAGGCCGATCGGAAACTCCATCAGGCGATCGGCGTAGTACAGCCAGGACACGCTGCCACTCTCAAGGAATGAGGCGAAGATGGTGTTGATGATCAGACTGATCTGCGCCACCGAAACACCCAGCACCGCCGGCAGCATGAGCTTGAACACGCGCTGCACGCCCGGATCGGACCAGTTCACGCGCACACGCGGCAGCATGCCGATGCGCGCCAGAGCCGGCAGTTGCATGCCCAGTTGCAGCACGCCGCCGGCAAACACCGACCAGGCCAGCGCCATTGCCGGCGGATCGAAGTAAGGCGCCGCAACGGTGGCCCCGGTGATCATGGCCACGTTTAGCAACGACGGCGTCAGTGCCGGCACGGCGAAGCGGCTCCAGGTATTCAGCACGCCGCCGGCCAGCGACACCAGCGAGATGAACAGGATGTAGGGGAACGTGACCCGCAGCATTGCCACCGTGAGTTCGAACTTGTCCGGCGAAGCGGCAAAACCAGGCGCGCTGACATAGATGATGAAGGGGGCAAACATGATGCCCAGCGCACTGACCACCAGCAGCACCAGCGCCAGAAGGGTGGCGACACGATTGACCAGTTCGTGGGTCGCCACCTCGCCCTGGCCAGAACGGTATTCAGCCAGGATGGGCACAAAAGCCTGGGAAAAGGCCCCTTCGGCAAACAACCGGCGCAACAGGTTCGGGATGCGAAAAGCGATGAAAAAAGCGTCGGTGGCGATTCCGGCCCCGAAAGCGCGGGCGATCACGGCATCCCGGATAAAGCCGAGGATGCGTGACACCAGGGTCATGCTGCTGACCGTCGCCAGTACCCTCAGGAGGCTGTTTCGGGGCGTGGCGGGTCTGGATGGTGTCATTTCCGCATTATATGTCGACGTCCTTCCCGTTCCGGCAGTTTCACTTGCGCCAGAATGGCTTAGCCGATATAC
>CAMCYY010000107.1 GCA_945885335.1 Bordetella parapertussis | reverse complement strand
GCTGTGGCTGGCGGAGAGGGTTTCATAAAAATTACCGGGGAGGTCGGGACAGGCAAGACATTGCTTTGCCGAAAACTTCTAGCCACTTTGGACCAGAGCTGGGTCAGTGCATACATTCCCAATCCGGACCTTGATCCCCGTACGCTATTGCAGGCGCTGATAGATGAACTAGATATCAAGGGTGCAGAAGGACTTGACCGGCATTCGCTTCTCAAAATCATAAATCATGCGTTGTTGGATTGTGCGCGCAGGAAAAAGCGCGTTATCGTCTGCCTTGACGAATGCCAGGCCATGCCAATCGAATCAATGGAGGCACTCAGGTTGTTGACCAATCTTGAGACGGAAAAGCGGAAGCTGCTGCAGGTTGTCCTGTTCGGGCAGCCGGAACTGGACGACAAGCTGTCACAGACTTCAATTCGACAACTGCGCCAACGCATCACGTTTCAGTACCGCCTCGGAAGGCTTACCTTCAACGAGGTTGCTCAATACCTCGAGCATCGCATGACGGTGGCGGGTTATTCCGGAGATCGGGTGTTTGGCAGTGCGGCGGCCTGGGTAATCTATCTTGCCAGTGGTGGCGTGCCGCGCCTTGTCAACATATTGGCAAACAAGGCACTCATGCTGGCATATGGCAGGGGAGAGCGCAGTGTGGGTTGAGGGCAGGCCATGGCCGCCGTGCGCGATACACCGGCGACTCGTTGGAGCGTGCAGACTTGGACTTGGACTTGGCTTGCCCTCGCTTGCGCTGTGGCTTCGGCTGCCGGCTGGATGCTGATGACATGAGCATCATTAACAAAATGCTGCGGGATCTGGACAGGCGCAACGCGGTACCAGGCCGGAGCGTGGGCCCTTCGGAGTCGTCGCCGGTGCGCGCGATTCCGACTAGGCCGGCACGGGTGGGGTCGGAGTTGTTCTGGTGGGCAGTATCATTGGTACTCGTCGCAGCAATCGCGTGGCTTGGCTGGGTGATGTGGCAACTCACGCCACGGTCCCTGGTGAATGAACTCGCGCTGCGTTCCTCAGTGAAGGCTCTGGCTGCGCCGGAGGCGGTGGCGGGCATCGGTGGGAATCTCCTGCCGCAAGGAACGGAATTGATGGATGCGGCGTCGCGGACACATTTAATCAAGCTTGACATGCTGAAGCTTGCCACGGAAATTACCACGCCCATACCCAAGCGTCCGGTGCGCGTCGAACCTACTCCTCATGCCGTGGCGGCCAAGGAGGCAATCTCGGCAGTGCCGAAGAGCGCGGAGAATTCTACCGCGCGATCAATTGCGGGCAAGGATGCTTCCGAGGCGGTGCGTATCGATAAACACGTATTTATATCGCCAAGAGAGCGCGCCGAATTGGAGTATGGACAGGCGTTCGGTCTGATCAATCGCGGGCGGCTGGCTGAAGGCATGGAGAGGTTGCGCGGCGCGTTGAATGTGCATGGCAGTTATGAGCCGGCCCGTCAGGCCCTGGTCGCACTGCTGCTAGAGCAACGTCGTCCTGATGAAGCTGCCGTCTTGTTGCAGCGCGGCCTGGAAATTGATCCATCCAACACTGGTGCGGCCATGCTGCTTGCGCGTGTCATGGTTGATCGACAGGATGTTCCGGGGGCGCTTGCCCTGCTTAGGAAGTACGCTCCTCCCGGTGGAGGTGGTGCTGACTACCATGCATTTGTTGCAGCACTCCAGCAGCGCTTGGGGCACCATGACGAGGCTGTTGTGGCGTACCAGCTTGCGCTAAAGCCCTCGCCGCAGGTGGGGGCATGGTGGCTGGGATTGGGTATTTCACAGGAGGCGGCAGGTCTTAAAAGGGATGCGGCTGATGCGTATCGACGAGCGCGCTCGTCGGGGGCGCTGGCACCAGAACTGGTCGATTACATTGATCAGCGTCTGCAACAGTTGCAGTAGGGCGGCAGGCAGGCTGGAATTTAAATCATGATTATTATCAAATTTGATTTTTATTCCTTTATATAAAACCGTTAATTGAACTTTTATTATCATCCTCTGAATGTCCGCCGACTTTCCCCAGGAGCTTGTGCATGCCCTGCGCGCTGCGCGCCGTGTCACCGTCCTGACCGGGGCGGGCATTTCCGCGGAGAGTGGCGTGCCGACTTTTCGCGATCCGCAGTCGGGCCTGTGGTCGCGCTTCCGGCCGGAAGACCTGGCCAACGCGACGGCCTTTCGCCGCGATCCCCAGCTGGTCTGGGACTGGTACGAATGGCGTCGCCGCACCATTTCAGCTGCCGGGCCCAATGCCGGGCATCTGGCGCTGGCCAGGATGGAGACGCGTGTGCCTGAATTTTCGCTGATCACGCAGAACGTCGACGGCCTGCATGCGCGGGCCGGCAGCAAAAGCATCATCGAGCTCCACGGCAGCATCATGCGCAACAGATGTCTGGAGGAAGACATTGTCGGGGAACCGGCCGCCGGCGACGAAGAACGACCGCCGCGCTGCACGCGCTGCGGGGCGTTGCTGCGGCCCGATGTGGTCTGGTTCGGTGAGTCGTTGACGGAAAAGACGCTGAACGATGCAGTCGCTGCCGCATCGAACTGCCAGATGTTCTTTTCCATCGGGACCTCATCGGTGGTGAACCCCGCGGCGCAGTTGCCGGAACTGGCGCTGCATGCCGGCGCGCAGGTCGTCGAGATCAATCCGGAGCCAACGCGGCTGTCGGGTGCAGCCCACCTGAGCCTGCGCGGTGCGGCCGGCGCGATCCTGTCCCGCCTGGTGATGGCGACCTGGCCGGACGCCAGTTGAGCCTGTCTGCTTCCCGCTAGTCCTTGATCGTGATTGCAGAGTAGTAGCCGTTCCAGTCCACTGCGAATCGGCCACCGCGCTTGCCGTTGATGCGGCCATGGCCCAGCCACTCCAGCGATGCCGCATGCAGCACATGGCGCTGCTTTTCCCAGGTCATGAAGTGCGACGCCGACTCGACCAGCACAAAGGCCTTGTCGCGCACCGTGAGGTGGTCGTAGGCGCGCTGCCGCGCCGCAGGGCGGTCCAGGGTGCCGGTGATGATGAGCATGGGTGTCGTTACCTTGCGCGCCATTGCTACCGTCCAGCCTGAACGGGTGCGGTTTGGGCTGCGCATGACGCCGCCTTTTCCCGCGGGTCCCCAGCTGGAACCGATGGGATCCCATGCGGAAATTTCTTTCCAGACCGCATCGCGTACTCCGGGCGCCACCTGGTCCGGGCGGCCGATATTCGGATCCCAGCGTTTTTGCTCCAGGTCCTGGCGTGACTGGATCTTGGTTGGTGCGCCCGGACCCGGTTCAGCGGGAATATCCTTGAGTTTCGGATCGGGTTCCGATGGTGCAAACAGCACCACGCGCTCGGCCTTGTCCGGATGCTGCGAGACGTAGCCGCCAACACGCGGCCCACCGGCCGACCAGCCGACCAGCGAAATTCTTTTTACGCGATTCACGCGCCGCAGGTAATCCACCACGGTATCGATTTCGGCCCAGTCGCTGCGTATGGTGTGCGATTGGAACGGGTAGTTGGGTTTGGTTGCCGCCTTGAGTTGCCGCGGGATCAGCAGGGGCTGGCCCTCTGCATCGACGTTGGCCGGATCATCCATCATGGGGCGGGGCGACGAGCCGTAGCCGCTCAGGTCCAGGCCGTAGACGTTGAAGCCGGCCCGTGCCAGATAGGCCATCCAGCTGTAATCCTTGTAGTCGAGGTCAAAGGCCGGCACTACCGGGACATTGCCACCATGCACGAACAGCACGACGCGGCCGCGGCCGATACCGCCGAGCGCCTTCGCGGCGCTGGCCAGCACGCGCTGCCTGACGTGCAGCCCGACCAGCTGTCCTGCGTTCGCTTTCACCTGGGATCTGTGGGGGACAAAGAAATCGGTGCTGATGAGGTCCGTCTTTTTTCCGGCCATGGTGTTCTCCTCGCTGTTGGAATGCGCCACCGGTACAGGAGCTCTCTGGTGTCGGGTGCGTTTTTTGTTTTGCTCCGACAATTATAGGCAGGTTTGAACCGGAGCCCCGGGCTCTGCCCGATGCGTGCAGATGCCTTTTGCATGCCGCCTCCATGCTGCATACAATGTTCTGCCAGCCCAAGCCACAAAGACGCACCAAACGGAAGCTGCCAATGCCCATGCAGGACTGCTACATCGTCGATGCCGCGAACGCGCCCTGGAAGCGCGGCTCCACCGAAGGCGTCACCTTTGCCTGCCAGGTGCTGCTGTCGGGGGAGGATGGAGGGCCGGAGGCGCTGCGTTTCCGATTCGATGACTGCCCGTCGATCTATGCGCACATGCATCTCACGGCGCAGTTCCAGTTGCTCTTGAACGGCACCATGGATTTTCCGCGCGGGGTGAAGCATCTCGATGCGGTGTCCATCCACTACACCGACCACAACATGCCCTATGGCCCGTTTGCCGTGGCTGGCGGGCATGACATGCTGGTGCTGCATCCCAAGGCCGGGGGCATCATCTCCATGGCGAATCTCGATGCGCGGCGCCAGATCAATCTGCGCGGCCGTATTTTTGCCGCGCTGGCAGGGGAGGCCGAATGGCGGCCCATGCCCGGTGCCGAACACTCGATGTACAAACTGCTGATGCCGCCCGACTATGGCCCTGCGGCGGTGCTGGTCAGGGCGCCGGCCCATGCGGCGCTGGGCATGCCAGCGCCTGCATTCGGGCGTTATGAGGTGGTGCTGGAAGGTTCCGTTATCATGGGCGGGCAGGAGATCGGCCCGCCAGGTTTTCGCTATTTCCGCAGTGATACCGCCGCGGAGCCGCTGGTTACCGGGGCGCAGGGCGCCAGCGTGGCGTTCCTGACCTTTGACCGGAATGCGCTCGATGGCGGCATCACCGGCGAGGGACTGGCGGTTGAGGCGGCAGAGGCCATGGCGAGAGCCATATAAAAAATGGCCAAGGCCATATAGCGGGCCAGTGCGATACAAGCGAGGAGAAGAGCATGAGCGCAATCGAGGAAACAGCCGAACCTGTTCGCGTGGTGGTGTTCGCCGACTTTGTCTGTCCCTACAGCTATCTCGCGGTTGACCAGATCGATCGCCTGGCCCGCGACTACAAGGTCAAGCCGCTGTGGCGACCGCACCTGCTACATCCGGAGACCCCGCCCGAGGGGGCGGCCCGCGAAGACAATGCCGAAAGCGGCGCACGTCGCGAGCGGCTGAATGCTTGGGTCAGGGAGATGGCTCCCGAGCAACATCCGAAGATCCGTTTTCCGGCCCGCCGGCAATACAGCTTCCGCGCTTTCGAGGCACTCGAGTTTGCGCGCGCCCGGGGGCTCGACTTTGAATTCAAGACCGCCGTCTATGAGCTGATGTGGACCGAAGAAGGCGACATCGGCGAAATCGAAACCCTGGCCGCTGCCGCAGGGCGTGTGGGGATCGAGCCTGCAGACATGAGATTTGCGCTGGAGCAGCGCCTCTACGCCCAGAGCGCGCTCGATGCGGTCAACCAGGCGCGTGAACTGGGCATCACCCAGACGCCAACCATCATCCTCGGCCGCACGCGCATCAACGGCTGGCATTACTACGAGGTACTCCAGTCGGTCATGGCGCAGCAGGGTGCGCGTCCGGTCGCCGTGGCGGAGCAGGCTGGCTCGCCCGCCGCGCACTAAGTCAGTTCTTTAGCCGATACAGGCGGATTGCGTTTTCACTGGCCACTTTGGCGGCCACACCCCGCGGTAACTGCGTGACCAGATTGCGCAGATTGTTCCAGCCGTCTTCGCTTGAACCACGTGCGATGCCATCGCGGGCATAGAACGAATCGCTCCCCAGCATGAAGCGGTCAGGGAAATCCTCGACCAGCTTGATCCATGCCGGTTTGATCCGGCCATTCTGAGCAAGCGCAGCAGCTGGCTTTGGGCCGCCCCGCGCCAGGCGGAAGCTCATGTAAAGATTCGGATGTGCACGCAGCATCTGGCGAACCAGATCGGGCTCACGTGTCTGCAGTGGCTCGAAGCCGACGTGTACCCAGATGATCCGGGTCTTGGGATTGTGGGCAAGCAGGCGCTTGAATGCCGGCATGTTGGCGTCCAGTCGCGGGGGATTCAGCGGGTTCGGCCTGAGTACGTCCGGCAGCGGCATGTCCTCCGGCACCAGATCGAAATGCAGATCAATCGGCAGGTCGTTTTCGGCGGCGATGTCGGCCAGCAGCAAAAACAGGGGATGATCTGCGGGCACATTCTCGTAGGCGTGTTGCGGACCCATTGCGGGGATGGAGACATGCATGATTGCCATTTCACCGAAGCCGATCGCCCCCAGGCGGACAATTTCCTGCGCACGGGCACGGAACCTTGCCTTGATGGTTTCATCGACGTCCGCGGGCGGGGTCGTGTGGATCATGATGTTCAAGGTGCTGCCGCCCAGTGCCGCAAAACGTCCCGGAGAGGCCTTGACTGCAAACAGGATGTCCTCGATATCGTAAAACGACTTCATGTTTGGTGCGGATTGTGGTGGCGGCATCAGGAACGTCGTGGCGATGTTCATGCGTTCCATGTTCTCGAGCGCCGCCTTGCGCGCCCCCTCCAGGTCCCTTGATCCCACGGTCTGGAAATGGGCATGGGTATCGATCAGGGGCAGTGAGTCAGCCCCGGCCGAAGTGGCGAACAGCATTAGCGCGGTTGCGAAAAAAACACTTTTTTGCATGACCGGCTTTCTGGAAAAAGAAAAAGGCCTGTCTTGCTGCAAGCCCTTGACTGGACTGGCGCCCCCGACACGAATCGAACGTGTGACCCCATTCTTAGGAGGAATGTGCTCTATCCACTGAGCTACGGGGGCTGATGGACATTGATGCCGCTGCGATTATATCCCTCCCAACATGCCTGCTGTCGATGGAATCCGGCAGACATATAATGGCGAGAATGACCCAGGCAGCGGCGGGAAGGCGATGATGCAGAAGCAGAAAGTGATGTTGGGGAAGGGCTTGGCCGGGATCGGCATTGCCGCCATTCTGGCGTTCGCCTATTCCGCCTATCTCTCGCCGGCGATGGTCCAGCGGCTCGCAGACCTGATTCTGTGTTTCTGAGCTGCACCGCCACTTGAAAAACCTCCGCTGTGACAACCGCTTGCAGTATGCGGTACGGATGCAACCGGTTACAGGAATGAATGGCGAATTGGGCTAAAATGCCGGCCATGATTCAGGAACACATCCCATGCTGAGCGGCAGCCTTGTCGCCATCGTTACGCCCATGCTGGACGACGGCCATCTTGACCTCGCCCGTTTTCGCGGGCTTATCGATTTTCACGTCGCTGAAGGTACGGACGGCATCGTCGTCGTCGGTACCACCGGCGAGTCGCCGACCGTCGATTTCGACGAGCACAAGGAACTGATACGCAAGGCGGTTGAATTTGCCGCCGGTCGCATTCCCATCGTGGCTGGCACTGGCGCCAATTCCACCGTGGAGGCGATTGAACTCACCGAGTCGGCGAAGAAGGCCGGCGCGGCTGCCTGCCTCTCCGTGGTGCCTTACTACAACCGGCCGTCGCAGGAAGGCCTGTACCGGCATTTCCGCGCCATCGCCGAAGCCGTCGACATCCAGACAATCCTTTACAACGTTCCGGGCCGTACCGTTGCGGACATTGCCAACGATACCGTGCTGCGTCTGGCCGAAGTGCCGAACATCATCGGCATCAAGGACGCCACGGCCAACATGGAGCGCTGCAGCGACCTGCTGCGGCGCGCGCCGGAAGGCTTCGCGGTCTACAGCGGCGATGATGCCAGCGGCCTCGCGTTGCTGCTGCTGGGTGGACACGGCGTCATTTCGGTGACGGCCAACGTCGCTCCCCGGTTGATGCACGACATGTGTGTTGCCGCAGCGGCTGGAGACCTGCGCCTGGCACGCAGCCTCAACAACAAGATGCTGCCGCTGCACCAGAAGCTGTTCGTCGAGGCGAACCCGATTCCGGTGAAGTGGGCAGTGGCACAGATGGGGCTGATCGGCACCGGCATACGGCTGCCGCTGACGCCGCTGGCAGCGCAGTTTCACGATACCGTCAGGGAGGCCATGCGCGCGGCCGACATAATCGCCGCTACAGGCGGCACCTCAACAAGTGGTTTGCGCGTCGTCGAAGGAAAAGCAGGATGAGACTGACTCAATGGCTGGTTCCGGCAGTAGCTGCAAGCGTGCTATGTTCGTGCAGCTCAATCTCCGATTTGAATGCCATAGTCGGCGATGTCACCGGCAAGAACGATTACAAGTCGGCGGCAAAACAGAGTTTGCCGCCACTGGAAATTCCACCCAACCTGACCCGGCCCACCGGGGATGACCGTTTTTCGCTGCCGGCAGGCACCGCTGGTGCAAATACCTATTCGGCGTTCTCTGCGACTGACAAAGGTCCGCGCGCCGGTTCAACGGATTTGCTGCCGACGATTTCGAAGGCACGCGTCGAGCGGTCTGGATCGCAGCGCTGGCTGGTGGTCAACGAGACGCCGGAAAAGATCTGGCCGGTGGTCAAGGAGTTCTGGCAGGAGTCGGGTTTCCTGATCAATCTCGAGGTGCCCGAATCCGGCGTGATGGAAACCGATTGGGCGGAAAATCGAGCCAAGATTCCGACCGACATCTTGCGCAGAACGCTCGGTCGCATCATCGATCAGATCTACTCGACCGGCGAGCGCGACAAGTTCCGGACACGGCTCGAGCGAGGTGCTGAACCGAACAGCACGGAAATCTATGTCAGCCATCGCGGCGTGGTTGAAGTCGGCTCCCCCACTGGCGGTTTTGTGTGGCAGTCCCGTCCCGCTGATCCTGATCTCGAGGCGGAGTTTCTTGGCAAGCTGATGGTGCGATTTGGCGTTGACCAAAGCAGGGCGCGTGAAACGATTGCGGCGGCTGACAAAATTGATCGCGCCAGGCTGGTGAAATCCGCGGATGGCTCCAGTCAGATCGAACTCGCCGAGCCGTTTGATCGTGCCTGGCGCCGCGTTGGCCTGGCGCTGGACCGCGTCGGCTTTACTGTCGAGGACCGCGACCGTTCCAAGGGCTACTATTTTGTGCGCTACGTCGATCCGGAAAAGGATGCGGCATCCGGCAAGAAAGAGCCGGGGCTCTTCGACAAGCTGGCGTTCTGGCGTTCCTCAAGCGCACCGGTTTCCACGGAGCAATATCGCGTTCTGGTGAAGGATGGCAACGAAAGCAGTCAGATCCAGGTGCTGGACAAGAACGGTGCGGCAGAGCGCTCGGATACCGGACGCAGGATTCTGTCACTGCTGCATGACCAGCTGAAGTAGCAGGCGTGCATCATGCAGTGAGCCACCGGAGGCAGCGCGGCGGATGACCCGATTCGCCTCGCTTGGCAGCGGCAGTCAGGGTAACTGCCTGATATTCGAGTCGGTTGGCACCAGCATACTCCTCGATTGTGGTTTCAATCCGCGCGAAACCACCGCGCGTCTCGCGCGCCTCGGCCTTGCGCCGGAGGACCTCACCGGCATCATCGTCACCCACGAGCATTCCGATCACGTCGGCGGGGTGTTCCCGTTCGCGCGCCGGCATGGACTGCCGGTCTGGCTCACCTACGGCACGCTGTCTGCCATCCGGGAATCGAATGCGGACATTGATCAGAAAGTTACGACAACGCTGATTGACGGACATGCCGCCTTTGCAATTGGTGATGTGCTGGTGCAGCCCTACACGGTGCCGCACGATGCGCGTGAGCCGGTGCAGTACGTGCTCTCGGACGGCATGCGCCGGCTGGGCGTGCTGACCGATACCGGATGCTCCACGCCGCATATCGAAGCCATGCTGTCCGGCTGCGAGGCGCTGGTGCTGGAGACGAATCACGACCTGGGCATGCTGGACAAGAGCACCTACCCCGCCTGGCTGAAGGCGCGCGTTTCCGGACCCTTCGGCCATCTGGACAACAATTCATCGGCCGCACTGCTGGCCTCACTGGATTGCTCTCGCCTGCAGCATCTTGTTGCAGCGCATTTGTCAAAGCAGAACAACACACCGGAACTGGCGCGCGCGGCGCTGGTGTCGGCGCTCGGATGCACCCCGGAATGGGTAGGGCTGGCCGATCAGGCCGAGGGATTCGGCTGGCGCGACCTGTCCTGAGTTTTCCCTCAGGTTCAGCCAGAACGAATTACGAAAACGGAATAAAAAAAGCCGGCCCCTCGATGAGGGGCCGGCTTTTCTTTTGCCGGGACGCGATTACTTCTTTGCGTCGGCCGGAGCTGCCGGTGCGATGGGGGTTGCTGCCGGGGTCATGGCTTCGGTAGCCTTGGCAGCATCAGCCGGAGCCGGTGCCGTAGCCGGAGCTGCAACAGGTGCCGGAGCAGGTGCCGGAGCGGGCGTTTCCTTGCTGCATGCTGCGACCGCGAGAATGGACAATGCTGTCATAACGATAGCGATAGTGCGTTTCATGTTCTATTTTTTCCTGGATTGAATTGATCAAGTATGAGCAAGTCGCGAGACTGCACGATCACAAATGCGATCGAGCCTAAGCATTTTACCAATATCGCCGTGCCACACGCTGTCAAATGCATCACATGCGGTGATGTCCGGAAAGGCTACAGCCCGGTGGAGTTGGCCGAAACACCCGGCTCGGAGCTTCCCCAGATTTCCTCGAAGCGCCCGAGCATGCCCAGGCATTCGCGCGGGTCGTTGAGGATGAACACGCCGCGCCCCTGCGTCGCGACGGGACGCCGCAATACGTGG
>CAMCYY010000106.1 GCA_945885335.1 Bordetella parapertussis | reverse complement strand
CCTTGATGACCTTCTCGGTGATGTCGATGCGTGGATCAGCCCACACCGCCTCCTGGAAGACGATGTCGTACTTTTCCACCTCGGCAATCTGTCGTACCGCGCGGTTGGCGCGTTCGAGCACACCGGCAAGCTCTTCGTTACGGCGCTGGTTGAGGTCTTCGCGAAACTCCCGCTGACGGCGCTGGATATCGCGATCAAGCTCGGTTATTTCACGTTCCTTGTTGCGGCGATCTGACTCGGACAGGGTCGGTCCGTTTTTCTGGAAAGCGTCCTGTGCCCGCTTCAGTTGATCCGCCAGCCTGGCGATGTCCTGATCACGCTTGGAGAACTCCGCTTCTATTTTCTTTTGCGCCCTGACGGCCGGCGCGGCATCGCGAAGGATGCGATCCAGATTGACGAAACCGATCCTTCCCTGGGCTGACGCCAGCCCTGAAAAGGCGGTTCCAGCAATTCCGACGGCGCAAATCCATGACAGCAGCATGATACGGTTGCAGTTCAACTTCTTCTCCTGCACATCAACGCAATTGGCTAGGTCGGATTATACCGTCAGAGCCAGAACGCGTTGCAAATTAAGGCCATATCGCAGGCCAGGGTGATTCGCGGAATACCGGCTAGAAAATCTGGCCTAGTTGGAACTGAATCCTCTGGGTATTATCGCCTTCCTTTTTATTCAGCGGCGTACCGATGCTCAGCTTCATTGGTCCGAAGGGCGAATTCCACGCAAAGCCTGCACCTGCGGCATATCGGAGGTCCCCCAGTGAGGTCTTGGTGCCGTTTCCAAACACCTGTCCGCCATCAAGAAATACGCTCATGCGCATGGAGCGGCTGGTGCCCTGCCCTGGAACCGGGAACAACAACTCCGCGTTGCCGGACATTCGATGCGTGCCACCCAATGCGATGCCGGTCACGTCGCGTGGACCCAACGAATTGGTTCCATAGCCGCGTACCGAGCCAGTGCCACCCGCATAGAAATTCTTGAAAAAGGGTAGTGGCTTGCCGCCGTAGCCGGTTGCGTAACCTACTTCGCCGTTGAGCAACAGTGTCAGGCTGCGGGAGAACGAGTGGAACCACTGATGCTGGTAAATAGCGCGAAAATATTGAAGGGTGCCTGGGGGCGCACCAGTCTCAGTGCTCAGGCGCTGCATGCGGCCATTGGTCGGCCATATGGCACTGTCACGGGTGTCCTGCTGCCAGCCTGCGGTGGCCAGCAGGGTCGTGTAGGAATTGCCAAAATCACGCACGAAATTGAGCGCATTGGTCGGGCTGGTCGTGAAGGTTTCCAATCTGGTCTGTTCAACGCTAAAACCCAGTGAAATCCGGTCATTGTCGGTAACCGGATAGCCATAGCGCACGCCACCGCCAAGCGCCTGCGTTCGATAATTTCCAAGGGAAAGCGAAGTTGGGTCGCTACGGCGGAAATAGGCATCAAATCCACGACTGACACCATCAACGGTGTAATAGGGATCCGTGAACGAAATCGAAATATTAGTATTAACCTTGCTGGTATTCGCGCCGACAGACAGCGCGTTGCCACTGCCCAGGATGTTGTTCTGCGAGACTGAGCCCTGCAGCACGATTTTTTCTGATGACGAAAAGCCGATACCCAACAGCAGGGCCCCAGTGGGCTGTTCCTTGACCTTCACGGTAACATCAACCTGATCCGAGGTGCCCTGCACTGGCGGGGTTTCTATGCCTACTTCGCTGAAATAAGCCGTACGCTCCAGGCGTTTTTTCGAGTTATCGATTTTTTCGGTGTCGTAGAACGCGTTCTCCAGTTGCCGCATTTCCCGGCGGATCACCTCATCCCGCGTGCGCGTATTGCCGACGACATTGATGCGTCTGACGTAAACACGCCGCCCAGGGTCGATCATGATCGTGAATTCGGCCGTGCGTTTGTCGCGATCAAGGGCAGGCACTGCATTGATGTTGGCAAATGCGTAGCCATCGCGTCCCAGCCTGTCACTGATTGACTTGGTGCTTTCATTCAGTTTTTCGCGGCTGAATGACTCGCCCAGCTTCAGCGTCAGCAATTTGCGCAACTCATCTTCGGGGACCAGCATGTCGCCGCCAAATTGTATGCCGGTGACCGTGTATTTCTCTCCCTCAGTGATGTTGACGGTGATGTAGATGTCGCGCTTGTCAGGCGTGATCGATACCTGGGTCGAGTCAATATTGAAATCGAGGAATCCGCGATTCAGGTAGAAGGACCGCACCGTATCCAGATCAGCGGACAGCTTTTGCCGCGAGTACTGGTCATTCTTGGTCAGCCAGCTCACCCAGTTCGGTGTGCGCAGCGTGATCAGTTCAAGCAGGTCTTCTTCCTTGAACACCTGGTTGCCCACGAAATTGATGGCGCGAATCTTGGCGACATCGCCTTCCTGCACGGCGAAATTGATTCCGACGCGATTCCGCTCCAGCGGCGTGACAGTGGTCGTCACCTGGCTAGCGTAAAAGCCCCGTGATTGATAGTGCCGCTTAAGCTCCTGCTCGGCCTGGTCAAGCAATGCCTTGTCGAAAATGCGGCCTTCCTGGAATCCGGTGTCACGTAGCGACTTCTTGACGTCATCGGGCTTCAACTCCTTGAGACCGACAAAATCGATCGCGGCGATCGCGGGACGCTCTTCGACCAGGATGATCAGTACGTCCTTTTCGACTTCCAGACGCACATCCTGGAAAAAGCCGGTGGCAAAAAGGGTGCGTATTGTCTGCGCTGCCTTTTCGTCGGTCATGGTCTCGCCGACCTTGAACGGAAGGTAGTTGAAAACGGTGCCGGCTTCGATGCGCTGGATGCCATCAACACGAATATCACGGATGACAAACGGATCGAACGCAAATGCGGCGGCCGGCAGCGCGGCGCACAGGGCAATGGCGAGCAGATACAGCTTCAGTGCTATTTTTTTCATGGCCTATCGCACGGTGGAAGCGGCGGTCAATCGCATGCAGGGTTGCGCTGACCGGAAATATTCGGGAAGGGAGCTCACCCTGACAGCACGCGATTAATGTCG
Source organism: Bordetella parapertussis (assembly GCA_945885335.1). Classification (GTDB taxonomy): domain Bacteria; phylum Pseudomonadota; class Gammaproteobacteria; order Burkholderiales; family SG8-39; genus CAIYPG01. Next base: position 7,668 of record CAMCYY010000106.1, on the reverse strand, counting down.
TTGTAAAAAGCAAAAGCCATGAGGAACAGCAGCAGCGTAAGTCCAACCCGCTGACCCATGCTCATCAAGCGCTCCGAAACCGGGCTGCCCTTCAGAATCTCCACCATATAATACATCAAGTGTCCGCCGTCCAATAAGGGGATGGGCAGCAGGTTCAGCACGCCGAGGCTGATGCTGATCAGAGCAAGAAAGGAAAGATAGGGCGCCAGGCCGAGTTGCGCGGATTGACCCGCGTAATCTGCGATCGTGATGGGACCGGAGAGGTTTCGCAGCGAGACATCGCCGGTGATCATCTTGCCTATCATCCTGAGCGTGAAGACCGCGGTGTCCCAGGTCCTCGTGACGGCCATGCGCAGCGAAGTGATGGCATCGTATCGCGCCAGCGTCATCAGATCGCGCATCGCATTCTCGGAAATCTCAGGGGCTGCACCTATTCTGCCGGTGCGTCTGTCCGTGCCTCCCCCTGCTTCCATTGCCTGTGGGACAAGGCTGATAAATAGGGTTTTTCCAGCCCTGTCGATTTCCAATGTCATGTTCTGACCCGGACGGGCACGAACCGCAGCGACCACTTCCTCCCAGACGGCAATCGGATGACCGTCCGCACTCAGCACGCGGTCACCCGGAAGGAGGCCTGCTTTCTGAGCGACATCGTTTTCAGCCAGCTTGCCGATCACCGGAGGAACGTCCGGTCGGAACAGTTGCAAACCTATTCTCGACAAGGGGTCGCCCTCCAGCTTGTCGATCGGAAAATCACTCAAATCAAGCTTGTGCCACGACAATTCATTCCGACTGTTCAGGATTTCCAGTCGTACCGGACGTCTTTCCATGGCGGACTGCAATATCCGCCAGCGCGTGTCCTGCCAGGTCGTCACTGCATCCTCGTCGACGGCACGAATCACATCACCGCGCTGCAATCCTGCAGTGGCTGCCGTTGTTCCCGCAGGCGGCGCTGAAAGGATGGGCTTTGCCTCCTGGACCCCCCCCATGAACAGCAGCCAGTAGAGCACCACCGCAAGTACAAAATTTGCCGCCGGTCCTGCGCTGACAATGGCAAAACGCTTCCAGACAGACTGGCGGTTGAATGCGCGATGAACCTCCGCCTCCGCGACCGGCCCTTCCCGTTCATCCAGCATTTTCACGTAACCACCGAGGGGCAGCGCGGCAATCGCCCATTCTGTCTGGTCGGGACCGATAACCCGCGACCAGAGCGTGCGCCCGAATCCGACCGAAAAGCGCAGTACCTTGACGCCACACAGGCGCGCCACGGCAAAATGTCCCAGCTCATGAATCACGATGAGCACGCCCAGTGCGGCGATAAAGGCCAGCAGCTTGATGAGTATCGTCATGCCACAATCAATCGGGCATTGGAGATAAGCTTTGCGGCGCGCTCACGCGCTGCAAAGTCGGCGGCAAGTACATCCTCAAGCGAGCGAAGGGGCAACGCGCCGACCTGACTGAGGGTCTCCTCGATGATTGAAGTGATCTGAAGAAAAGGCAGGCGTCGCTCCAGGAAGGCCGCCACGGCCACTTCGTTGGCTGCATTCATCACTGCCGGCGCCGTGCCCCCCTGTTCCAGCGCATCATAGGCAATGCGCAGAGCCGGGAATTGCTCGAAGTCAGGTTTCTCGAAGGTCAGCGTGCCTATGGTCGCCAGGTCGAGCGAGCGCACGCCGGAGTCAATGCGCTCCGGGTAGGCCAGCACATGGGCGATTGGCGTGCGCATGTCGGGATTGCCGAGTTGCGCAATCACCGAAGCATCTGCGTATTCCACCATGGAGTGGATGACGCTCTGCGGATGTATGACAACCTCGATCTGACTGCGGGTTGCGCCAAACAGCCAGTGTGCCTCGATGATTTCCAGGCCCTTGTTCATCATGGTCGCGGAATCCACCGAAATCTTGCGGCCCATCACCCAGTTCGGATGGGCGCAGGCCTCATCCGGCGTGATGCCATGCAGGGTGGCCCGTTCACGCAAACGGAACGGGCCGCCAGACGCCGTGAGCAATACCTTCGTTACACCCGTGGCCTTGAAGCCCGGGCCGCTGCCTGGTGGCAGGCACTGGAAAATCGCATTGTGCTCGCTGTCGATGGGCAGCAGCGTGGCACCGCCGATGCGTACGGCATCCATGAAAATCGGGCCGGCCATCACCAGCGCTTCCTTGTTCGCTAGCAGGATGCGCTTGCCCGCGCGCGCCGCCGCCAGACTGGATGACAGACCCGCTGCACCGACAATGGAAGCCACCACGCTGTCGACGTCCGTGCGGGTTGCCGCCTCAATCAGACTTTCGGGGCCAGAGAGTACTTCCGTTGCCAGGCCGGCATCGCGCAGCAGGTGGCGCAGCGCCGATTCAGCTGCGGCATCCGCAATGCAGGCCAGCCGGGGACGAAACTGGCGACAAAGGTCTGCCAGCTCTTTGGCGCTGGTATTGGCGGTCAATGCATAGGCCTCGAAACGGTCCGGGTGCCTCGCGATGACGTCCAGCGTGCTTTTTCCAATTGAGCCGGTGGCACCGAGAATGGCTATTCGACGCATGGGGTCTCAGTGAAGATAGAAAAGGGCTGCAACCGGCAGGATCGGCAACAGCGCATCGACACGGTCAAGAATGCCACCATGCCCTGGCAGAAGGCTGCCGCTGTCCTTCACGCCGGCCGCGCGCTTGAACAGGGATTCGATCAGGTCTCCAACAATCCCGCCGGCGGCGAGCAACAGCCAAAGCAGAACCACAAGCACCGGGCCGGCCGTCACGGGCTCGGACCATCGGGGAATCACGAGGGGTGCCATCCACATGACGCAGATGATCGCATAAACAAAGACGGCGGCAAGCGCCCCATAGACGCCCTCCCAGGTCTTTCCCGGACTGACGGCAGGAGCGAGCTTGTTGCGTCCGAAACTGCGCCCCGCGAAGTAGGCGGCACTGTCTGAAATCCAGACAATCGCCATGACCGCGAGCAGCAGGCCGGGGGATATGCCGCGCAGGTCTATCAGCGCCAGTTCCACCGGCAGGAGCACGACAACGCCCAGCAGCAGCCTGAACCACGGTCCCTGGAACGTCGGCCGCCGCCACAGCAGCCAGGGAGCGAGCGCGCACCAGAAAACGGTGGCTGCGACATACCAGCCCTGGCGATCGATCTGTGTTGTCGCCAGATAACCGGCCGCGAGCCCCACTCCGGCGGCATACACAGCCTGGCTGGGCAGCTTGAGTCCGCTGAGTCCACCCCATTCCCATGCACAACCCGCAACAGCCAGGGTGCAAATAGCGATCCAGGCGACCGGTGGCAAAAAGAAAAGAGAGGGAACGAACAGCGTGATCAGCACCGTCGCAGTCAGGATTCGCAGCCCAAGCATTTCGGTTTCAATATCCGGCGCGCGAGCGCCGGTCAGGCCGACTTCCGGCCGCTGGACGGCGTGCCGTCTTTTTGCCCGGAATCGACTTGTTCACTGGTGCGGCCGAAACGGCGTTCCCTGGCTGAATACCAGGTAATCGCTTCGTCCAGCGCAGCAGCATTGAAATCCGGCCACAGGGTCGGCGTGAAATACAGTTCGGTATAGGCCAGCTGCCACAACAGGAAATTGCTGATCCTTTGCTCGCCCCCGGTTCGAATGAACAAATCGGGTTCCGGCGCGTAACTCATTGCCAGGTGCGGTGCCAGCAGTTCCTCGGTGAATTCGACGGGCTGCCCGGCATGGTCGCGCGCGACGCGGTTCATGGCCTGCAGCAGATCCCAGCGTCCACCGTAATTTGCCGCAATCGTCAACGTCAGCTTGGTGTTTTCCGCAGTGACCTGCTCGGCGCGTCGCGCCAGTTCGACGATACGATCACCAAACTGCCCGAGATCACCGATGATCCTGAGCCGGATGCCGTTTGCGAGCATTTTCTCCACCTCGCTTTCGAGTACAGTCAGAAACAGCTGGCGCAGCACGGTCACCTCTTCAGCCGGGCGGCGCCAGTTCTCCGAGCTGAAGGCAAATACGGTGAGACAAGCGATCTGCCGCGCGATGCAGGTTTTGATGGTCTCCCGCAATGCCTCTACGCCGCGGTAGTGTCCCGCCACTCTGGGCAGAAACCGGCGTTTGGCCCAGCGTCCGTTGCCATCCATGATGATGGCGACGTGCCTCGGCACCGCGCCCGCTTCGGGGATGCTGTTGGTGGAACTCGAGAAAAGCGTCATATCCTTCACCCTGAACATCGCCCGAATTCCGGGCGCTGTCGCTCAGACCGACATCAGTTCGGTTTCCTTGGCGGCAAGCAGCTTGTCGATTTCGATGATGAAGCGATCGGTGAGCTTCTGCACCTCGTCCTGGGCGCGGCGCTCTTCGTCCTCCGAAACCTCCTTGGCTTTCAGGAGATCCTTCAGCGCAGTGTTGCCGTCACGGCGAAGATTACGCACCGCAACCTTGGCGTTCTCGCCTTCGACCTTCACCATCTTGGTCATTTCGCGACGGCGCTCCTCGGTCAGCGCCGGCATCGGCACCCGGATCAGGTCGCCCTGGGTTGCGGGATTCAGACCGAGGTTAGCGTCACGGATGGCCTTCTCGACAGCACCCACCATCTTCTTTTCCCATGGGGTGACACCGATGGTGCGTGCATCGACCAGGGTCACATTCGCCACCTGGGTGATGGGGGTTGGATTGCCGTAATAGTCGACCATGACATGGTCGAGAATGCCGGTATGCGCGCGTCCGGTGCGGATCTTGCCTAGATCCGCCTTGAGCGCCTCCAGCGATTTCTGCATGCGCTGTTCAGTGCTTTTCTTGATGTCCGCGATAGCCATTTCTAGCCCTCTCTGAAAATTGGCCGGCAGGTATTCGGGCGAACCCGTACCGGCTAATCGTGTACCAGTGTGCCTTCGTCCTCACCCATCACTACGCGCTTCATTGCCCCCGGCTTGAAAATCGAGAAGACGGTGATCGGCAGCTTTTGGTCGCGGCACAATGCAAATGCCGTCGCATCCATGATCTTGAGGTTCTTGATGATGGCCTCGTCGAACGAAAGCTTGTCATAACGTGTCGCAGCGGGATTCGTTTTCGGATCGTCGGTGTAGACACCGTCGACCTTGGTTGCCTTGAGCACCATCTCTGCACCGATTTCCGTTCCGCGCAAAGCAGCTGCCGTATCGGTGGTGAAAAAGGGATTGCCCGTGCCGGCTGCAAAAATCACCAGCTTTCCTTCTTCAAGGTAACGAATCGCCTTGGGTCGTATGTAAGGCTCGACAACCTGCTCAATGTTCATGGCGGACTGCACCCGGGCATTGAGGCCCTTTTGCCGCATCACGTCCGCCAGTGCCAGCGCGTTCATGATGGTGGCAAGCATGCCCATGTAATCGGCTGTGGCGCGGTCCATGCCCGCGGAGCCAAGGGCCACGCCGCGGAAAATATTGCCGCCGCCGACCACTACGCCCATTTCCACGCCCAATTCCTGCACCTGGGCAATCTCGCTGACAATGCGCTCCATCGTCATCCGGTTGATCCCGAACGCGTCGTCGCCCATCAGGGCTTCGCCGGAGAGCTTCAGCAGAATGCGCTTGTATTTTGGTGCTTTCATGGATTCCTGGGTGTTCGCGTTGAACTGCCGTTCAGGCGCGCGTGGCCGAATTGGCCTGCGCCTTTACTTCGGCTGCAAAGTCGGTGGTTTTCTTTTCGATGCCTTCGCCGACGACGTACAGCACGAAGCGGGCAACAGATGCGCTCTTCGTCTTGAGCAGGGCTTCGATGGTCAGCTTGTCATCCTTGACATAGGGCTGACCGAGCAGCGTCACTTCCTTCAGGAATTTCTGCACGCTGCCTTCCACCATCTTCTCGACGATGTTGGCCGGCTTGCCGGATTCGGCTGCCTTGGCAACGGCGACATCCCGTTCCTTCTTGATGGCCTCGGCCGGCACCTCTTCCCTGGACAAGGCGACCGGTTTGGCTGCGGCTATGTGCATGGCCAGATCACGTCCCAGTTCGACGTCTCCGCCAACCAGGTCAACGACTGTGCCGATCTTGGCGCCCCCATGGATGTACTGGGCAACGCGGCCCTTGGCCTCGATGCGGACAAAACGGCGAATCGACAGGTTCTCGCCGATCTTGCCGACCAGCGCAGTGCGCGCGGTCTCAACCGTGGCGCCGCCGAGGGGCTGGGCGGAAAGCGCTGCCACATCCGCAGGATTCTTGTCGGCGATGATTCCAGCCAGCGATTTCACGAAAGCGAGGAAGTCATCGTTCTTCGCTACGAAATCCGTTTCACAATTGACTTCGACAATGGCGGCCAGCTTGCCATCCGGTGACACATGGATGCCGACGATGCCTTCTGCGGCAACCCGTGACGACGCCTTGCTAGCCTTGTTGCCGAGCTTGACCCGAAGAATTTCCTCGGCCTTGGCGAAATCGCCATCGGCTTCGGACAATGCTTTCTTGCATTCCATCATCGGCGCGTCGGTCTTTTCGCGCAGTTCCTTGACCATGCTTGCGGTGATTTCCGCCATCTTCCACTCCATTGCGACTGCTAGTGACTGCTGGATTCAAAAAAAGGGGCTGAGGCCCCTTTTTTCCAAAAGGCGAGAAGGAATGCTTACGCTTCCTTGGTGCCCGCTTCTTCAACTTCGACGAATTCGTCCGCGCCACCCTTGACGATTTCATGGATGACCTGGGTGCGGCCTTCAAGGATCGCGTCGGCAACACCGCGCGCATACAGGCGAATGGCGCGGCTGGAGTCGTCATTGCCGGGGATGACGTGGGTAATGCCCTCCGGCGAATGGTTCGTGTCGACCACGCCAATGACGGGAATGCCCAGCTTGCGTGCCTCGGCAATCGCACCCTTCTGGTAGCCCACGTCGATGACGAACAGCGCGTCAGGCAGGCTGTCCAAGCTCTTGATGCCGCCCAGGCTGCGCTGCAGCTTCACCAGTTCGCGCTGATACCCGAGCGCTTCCTTCTTGGCCAGCTTCTCCAGAGTGCCATCGGTGACCATCTGCTCCATGTCCTTCAGGCGCTTGATAGACAGCTTGACGGTCTTGAAGTTCGTGAGCATGCCGCCCAGCCAGCGGTGATCAACAAAGGGCGAGGTGCAACGCTCGGCCTCTTCATGAATGATTTCCTTCGCCGAACGCTTGGTTCCGACGAATAGGATGGTGCCCTTGTTGGAGGCCAGCTGACGGATAAATTTCATCGCGTCCTGGTACATCACCATCGTCTTTTCGAGATTGATGATGTGGATCTTGTTGCGATGACCGAAAATGAAGGGGGCCATTTTCGGGTTCCAGTAGCGGGTCTGGTGTCCGAAATGGACGCCCGCCTCAAGCATTTCACGCATCGTGGTAGACATTGCAAACTTCTCCTAGTTAGGGTTTTTAATGCCGTCTCAGCCCAATGACCCCGGTTCTTGAACCAGGGCACCCTAACGGGGAAACGGCAGAAATTTTGCCGGACTAGTCCACACCATTGCAGACCAGCCACGACAAGCTCGATATATTACCACGCCTGCGCTTTAACAAACAAGTTTCCTTTTGCAAACAGGGGATTAAGCTGCCAACGGCAGGCTTCTGCCGGAGGCGTGGCGAGATGAAGTATCGAAGCCCCCCATGCTGGCCCATCCGGCCCGGGATCGCGGCCTGGACCCCCGATACGGTCACCCATTGCCGGCCCCTGAACTGGGCCGTCAAGCATTGTGGGTTATCCTGATTTGCGCC
>CAMCYY010000105.1 GCA_945885335.1 Bordetella parapertussis | reverse complement strand
CCTGAGGGAGCGCATCGGCGCCTACTATCGCTGCGGACCCTACCGGCTGGATGTCACGGTGGACGACATGCGCAACCACGCCACCAACAATGGCGACTGGAACCCGCTGTACGTCGACCCGGAATATGGAGCTGCCACCCGCTATGGGTCCATGGTGGCGCACCCCACCTATGTCGACCAGATTCTGCATTACACTGTGGCCGGAGTGGGCGGCCTGCCGGGGGTGCATGTGTTCCACTCCGGCAACGACATTTCGTTTTTCCGCTCCCTGCGCGCGGGCGATACGGTCGGGCCGACTTACCGGCCCAGCAGCGTCGAGGAGAAGAGCGGCGAGTTCGCCGGCCGCATGGCGCATGTGGATATGGAGATCATCTACCGCAACCAGCGTGACGAAGTGGTGGCGCGCGCGCACGGCCCCGGCCTGCGTGTCGTGCGCAAGCAGGCGCGTGATCGCGGCAAGTACGCGGCCCAGCAAAAGGCGCCCTACACCGACGAGGAACTGGAGGCGATCTGGGCCGCATACGACGGCGAAGAAGTCCGCGGCGACAAGCCTCGGTACTGGGAAGACGTGCAGGTCGGCGAAGAGCTTCCCCCGCTCGTGCGCGGACCCCTGCGCATTGTCGAGATTGCCTTTCGCGGTCATGCCGGGGGCGGGCGGCTGACGGGTGCCGGTGGCCTGGCGGCCGGCGCGCACTACTACCAGTTCGAGGAATACATTCGCCGCGCGGGCTACGCCGAGACGCACGAAACCACCGGAGTGTCCGACCACCCGCACCGGGGCCACTGGGAAGACGGCTTTGCGCGCAAGATCGGTGTGCCCGGCGCCTACGATGTGGCCGTGCAACGCACCGCGTGGATGGCCAACCTGGTTACGAACTGGGTGGGTGACCATGGCTGGCTCGCGCGACTGTGGAACCAGTTTCGCCGCTTCAATGTCGAGGGCGACGCGACCTGGGTGCGTGGTCGTGTGGTGCGCAAGTGGATCGAAGGGCGTCAACACTACGTCGAGCTGGAAATGGCGGGCACCAACCAGCGCGGGGAGGTGAGCACACCCGGTGGCGCATGGGCGGTGCTGCCCTCCAAGCATCCCGGTTCATTCGTGCCGAAATAGGAACACACAAGGAATGCCCACGATGACCGATGCTGTAATCACTGAACGTCCGCCAAAGATCGAGCCCGCTGAAGCAACATTGACGTCTGAGAGAATTGCCGCTGCGCGGGCCTTGATCGGCGTGCCGTTGCGGCGCCGCGCGCACAGCACCCTGGCGAGTCGCGACCTCATCCTCCGCTATTCCAAGGCGATTGGCTGCCGCAATCCGCTCTACACCAACATGAGCCATGGGGTGATCAATACCTATTGGGCCTCGTTGCTGGCTCATCCCAGCACCCTGTTCTGCTTCGATGACACTATCGTCGCGCCCCGGTTTGCAGGCCTGCATGCCATCTACGCGGGGGTGACCTTCGAATGGTATTACCCGATCCGCGCCGGTGACACGATCACGGCCCAGGCGCGGCTCACCGGTGTCGAGGAAAAGGACGGCCGGTTCTGCGGCCCCATGGCCCTGCAGACAAGCGAGGTTACCTATATCGATCAGCACGGCCGCGTGGTCGCACGCGCCACCCCGCGCATCCTTCGCACGCCCCGCAAGGCCGCGCGCGAGCGCGCCCTGTACAACGGAACAAACCGCTACGAATACAACAGTGGTGAGATCGACGCCATCATGCGTGCCTACTTCGACGAAGAGGTGCGCGGCGAGAAGCCCCGCTACTTCGAGGAGGTCAGTCCGGGCGATGCGCTGCCGCAGGTGGTCAAGGGCCCGCTGACATCCGAAGACATGAACCTGTTCATGGGCAATGTTGGGGGCACGCGGTATTTTCGCGATTTCCTGAGCTACTGGCGCCGGCATCCCGAGGGCTGCTTCAGGGATCCGGAGACCGGCATGCCGGACTCCTGGGAAGCGTCGTTGCTGCGCGACAAGGTTGCCCACATGTTCGGCTTTCCCGCCGCCCACGATACGGGACTGCAGCGGGTGGCATGGCTGGACTGTCTGATCACCAACTGGATGGGCGATCTTGCCTTTTTGCGCCGGCTGGACGTGCGCCTTGAGCGGCCGGTGATCCACGGCGACACCAACTGGTGCCGCGGAAAGGTGATTGGCAAGCGCTGGGATGCGGGGCGGCCACTCGTCGACCTGGAACTGGAGTGCGTCAATCAGTCTGGCGTACGGACCGCCTCGGCCAACGCCACCGTGGAAATGGTCTCGCACGATGTGCGCGTTGACCCGCCGTGCCTGGTCCAGCCGCAAACTTGAACGTCTTATTTTTCAACGGGTGAATTGTGGCACGTGCTCTTGCAGGTCGGCTGGTGATCGAACTGGGTTCCCTGGTGGCGGCGCCGTTTGCTTCCCACATTCTGGGAGAACTGGGTGCCGATGTCATCAAGATCGAATCTCCCGAAGGAGATTTGCTTCGTACTATGACCCGCGGCGGCCCCGGGGGGACTTTCATCGCCTACAGTCGCGGAAAAAAGGGCATCTGCATCGATCTCAAGACCGAAAAGGGCAAGGAGGTCTTCGAGCGCCTGCTTGCCCGGGCTGATGTGATTGTCCACAACCTTGCCCCCAGTGCTGCGCTACGCCTGGGGATTTCCTATGATGCCTGCCGGCGCGTCAAGCCGGATATCGTGTACTGCCATATTCAGGGCTATGGCGAGGGCCCCCGTCACCACGAGATTGCCTCCAATCCGGTGATCGAGGCATCGACCGGCGTGATGTACTCCAATCGGGTCGACGGCCGACCGATGCGCATGGGTCCCGCTTACCACGACCAGTTCGCCGGTACCTATGCGGTGATCGGCATTCTGGCCGGACTCACCGCGGCCAAGGATGACACCTCCGCGCGCTGCGTCGAATTCGGCTTGTACGAAACCGGCCTGCACATCGCTGCGCGCGATCTGGCCAGCGCTCAGCTCAAGCAGCAGCTGGGGGTAAAGACGTCGCCTTCTGACGGGGGCGAATTCGCACTGCCCGGGTATGGTGCCTACGAGACGGCCGACGAGCGCTGGATATACGTCATCATGCTCACCGACACGCACTGGAAGAGATCCTGCGAAGCGCTGGCGATTTCTGCAGAATTGGGCGCCCGGTATGCGACCCTGCGTGATCGCAAGAAGAATCGATCAGCCGTCGAGGAAATCCTGCGCACGGCGGTGAAGTCCGGAACCTATGACGAGGTTGCCGCACGCATGGAGGCCGCGGGCGTCGGGCACACCGAAGTGCGGGATTTCCCGACGGTCCTGGATGAACCCCAGGCACGGCAATCCGGGAAGCTGAAGGCGGTTTCATTCGGCAATCTTGACTTCGAGGTGCCTACGCTGCCGTTTCAGTACAAGATTGACCATCCCGGTGGCGACACGCCGCCGCCGCTGCTGGGCGAACATACGGGCGAAGTCATGAACTCGGTCGGTTACAGCGCCGATGAAATCCGGAGTTTGTTGGATGAGGGGGTGGTGAGCGCCCCCCTGAATCCGATTCACTGGGCGCCTGCGCGTAAGGGTTGAAGTCGCCGATTGGTTGGCAAAAACGGTCAAGGCATCCATGTTGACAATTGACCGATACCTGCGCGTGCTCAGTCTGGGGCAATTCCTCTGGGCTCATCGCTGACTGTGCCCATAACCTTTTCGCTTACTCGCAGACTATCAATCGAGCGCAGGCTTTCAGCTTGTGCAATATGTCGCGCCTATCTTGCTCTGTAGTTCGTCAGGATGCCACGCCACCATCTCGCCAGAAAACGAACGTGGCCCGCTTCCTTCTCGATGCTGCGGGAGATATGCGCGCATCTATCACGAGCAGCAAGTCGGATGCATGCCCGCATGCGTTATTGCCAGGCCTGCATCGCTGAGTTTCGAGCGGGGACCGCGTTGCGGGAACTACTCAGACCAGCGCCTGCGCGAACTCGTCCGAGGTAATGATTGCGGCCTGCCTGGTGAAGACCTTTTCCATAAGCATGCGATGCAATTCGGGATCCGGGTCGGCGCAGGCGTCGCCAATGACCACGATGCGATAGTCGGCATCGGCCGCCCAGCGGACAGTTGATAGGATAACGCCGCTCGTGAAGATGCCCTGCAAGACGATGGTATGAACGTCACGAGCGCCCAGAATGGTGGCCAAGTTGGTGGTAGAAAATGCGCCCACGCGGATTTTGGTCACTTGTATCTCGCCGTCGCGGGGCGCGAGCGCCTCATGGAATTCGGCTGCCCGGGTACCATCGACCAGGCGATTGACCTTCTTGGCATTGGAAAAGCTCTTATTGCGCGGGCTTACCTCAGGATGGCCCGGACGGAAGCGCACGCCCACATGTGCCACCGCAATCCCGGCCGTGCGCGCGGCTGCAAGGTTGGTGCCGGCCAGCCTGATCAGTTCTCCGCATTGCGGCTCGTGGAAGTTGTCCAGGATCTCGTTTTGGAAGTCCATGGACAGCAACGCGGTGTCCTTCTTGTCGAGACTTATGTCAGCCACAGGATTCTCCTCGGTCGGATTGATGATGGTAGTTACTCGGCCATTCCATTTTACTTCAGGCCGCAGACAGGGTCGGCAGTGAAGTTTTCAGCGAAGCAACCGGCGATCGCAACGACTCGGCCGGGTGCATTGATCTGGTTGATTGCCTGCCGCGTTACGTGGCGCACCTGATGTTCGACATGACGGTGATGCGACTCCTTTGCCGGCATTGCACCGGTCAGCGTTCCCGGATTCATGATGGCCGAACTGCTGGGCGCATTGCTGGGCTTGCTGATCCATGTCCTGCTGGGGCAGCAGCCCCGGACGCCCGAGCACTGAGCGATTCGCGGATTGCCCGTCCGCGAAAATCACGGCGTTGGTCGTATGGCGGAAAACGTCAGCGCAGCCAACAGGGCCATGGCCAGAACCCCACCGAGCATCATGCTGTAGTTGCCATAGGTACTGAACATCAGCGATGCGATCAACGGGCTTGATGCCTTGGCAATCAGCACTGGCGTGGCGATGGCGCCGTTGATGGCGCCATAGTGCGCCGTGCCGAACAGCTCGGCGGGTATCGTGCCGCGCACGATGGTCATGACGCCGATGCTGATGCCGTAGAGCAGGGCGAACGCGGCGCACAGCCACAGTGAGTCGCCGCTTGCCAGCAATATCAGCAATGACAGCGGCAAAAGCGCGAATACGACAGCGCCAACGGCACGCGCAGACACGCGTTGCGCCACACCAAACTCCACGATGCGCCCGGCCACCTGGACCGGGCCGATCAACGCCCCGATCATGGCGGCCTCGCCCGGTGTCAGGCCGCGCTGCATGAGCAGGGACAGGAGGTGTACGGAAATTGCAGACAGCACCGCAGCGCCTGCGGTAAAGGCCGCCGCCACCGCGAGAAAGTTCGGTGTGCGCAGCAGCGCGCGAAATCCCGGGCTGGCAGCAGTATTGGATGAGGCGTTGCCTGGTGAAACGGACCCGGCTGACAGGTTTGGTGGTACGAAGATCGCGTGCAGCGGCAGGCAGATCAGGAGATTGATTGCGCCCAGTGTCAGCGCCGCATCGCGCCAGCCCAGCTCTGCGGTGAGCCATTGCGTCAGCGGCCAGAACACCGTGCTGGCGAGGCCGCCAAACAGCGTCAGCGCGGTAATGGCCTTGCGGTAATTGCTGCGAAAGGCGCGCACCAGCACGGCGAAGGCCGGGTCATACAGCGTTGCCGCCATGGCCAGTCCGATGCCGGCCCACACCACATAGAGTTCGGTAACGCTGGTGACCCGTGACAGCCATGCAAACAGCAGTCCCGCGGCGAGTGAGCCCGCGCTCATGATGCTGCGCCCGCCGATGCGGTCGATAGTGCGTCCCACGAACGAGGAGGCCAGGCCCGAGATCAGCAGCGCCAGGCAATAGGCGCCGACCACGGCTTCCTTGGAGGCGCCGAGCGCGGCCTGCATGGGGTCCATCAGCACGGCAAAGCCGTAGAACATAGATCCCCAGGAGATGATCTGGGTGAAGCCCAGGGCCACCACCAGCGACCACGGCTCGGCCACGTGGCCCTGCTCTGGAGCGGCATTCATTCGAATTCAGTCTTTGCGAGGTTGTGCGTGAGAGGTGGAGCGGCGAATTACGCGGCCAGCACCAGCGACCATACGGCAACCACATTGATGATGCTCAGAAAAACGGCCGCGCTGCCGATGTCCTTGGCGCGCTTGGCAAGGCGGTGGTTCTCCAGTGAGATGCGGTCCACCGCGGCCTCAACTGCGGAGTTGAGCAGCTCGACGATCAGCACCAGCAGCACGCTGAAAATCATCAGTGCGCGCCCGGTGCCAGTCGTGGAGACGGGCAGCCAAAGCGCCAGCGGTACCAGCACCGCGGCCAGCAGAACCTCCTGCCGGAACGCATCCTCGTGTCGGAGCGCCGAGCTGAATCCGCTCAGTGAATAGCCGAAGGCATTCAGCAGGCGGCGCAGTCCGGTCTTGCCCTTGAAAGGGCTTTCCTCTTTTTCTTCCATGTTTCCCTCTGCCATGTCTTGCCCGGTTCCTGCGCCTTGACGTTGGCCTGCAGGTGCGTCGCTATTGTCTGTCAAATACATTTCACTGGAATGTCACGCTGCTGTCACCGCCGGATTCTATCGTGCAGAGCGTCAATGCCGATGGAGGCGAATCATGCAAGCTCATGCACGAGGATCTGGGTCAAGGGCCAATGACGTGGCTTCGAGGACTGTCCCGGTGCCCCGGGTTGGCGTCGCGCTGGCGCGCAACGCCAGTGAAGTGGAAGAGGCGCAACGGTTGCGCTATGCCGTGTTTGCCGAGGAGCTGGGCGCGCGGCTCCCCGAGACCCAACTCAGCGCGGCGCGGCGCATAGACCGCGACGCGTTCGATCCGTACTGCGAACACCTGATTGCGCGCGATCTGGGTTCCGGCGAAGTGGTCGGCACCTATCGCATCCTCACGCCGGATGCCGCACGCGCCGCCGGCAGCTATTACTCCGAACAGGAGTTCGACCTTGCACGCCTGGCGCACCTGCGCGCGCAGATGGTCGAGGTCGGGCGTTCCTGCGTGCATCCGGACTATCGCTCCGGTGGTGCCATCCTGATGCTGTGGAGTGCGCTGATCCGTTTCATGGGGCAAAGGGGACACGAGTACCTGTTCGGCTGCGCCAGCATGGGCATGGCCGATGGCGGCCATGCCGCGGCGGCCACCTGGCGCCGCGTTCAGGCACGCCACCTCGCAGCGCCCGAGTACCGGGTGTTTCCGCATTGCCGCCTGCCTGTCGAGGCGCTGGATGCTGAGAGCGTTGAAACGGCCTCTCAGCCGAACCATCGCGCCTTGCCGCCGCTGATCAAGGGCTATCTGAACATCGGCGCACGTATCTGCGGTGAACCTGCATGGGATCCTGACTTCAATACTGCAGACCTTCCGGTATTGTTATCAGTATCGAATATGACACCAAGATACAAAAACCACTTAGTTAAAAATGTGATCACCTGATTTCGGCGATTCCGGTGCGCCCGAGCAGGGCAACCGCAACTTCGCCGCGTATCCAGTCGTGGCGGATGCCAAGGCGCGCCGAGCGCAGGCTGGTTGAGTTTGATGCCGACCGATGGAAGGTGATGTCCACGGTACAGGACATGCCGGGGCCAAGCGCCATTCCGGTGCGGCAATCCGAAGCGGCGAGAGTGAATGCGTCCGCGTCCGGGCCGCTAATGGCAGGAGGCGACAGCAATTGCAGCGGCAGGCTGCCGGCATTGCTGAATCGCACCATGCCCCGATCTCCCGGCCGGAATTCCAACCGCTCTGCCGTGTAGGCAGATGCCGCAGGACCCGAGGTCTCGATGCGCAGGTCAGGGCTGGGGGTATGCGGCGCGCCGATGTAGGCGGCGAGATCCGCCATGTCCTGCGCCGATACCCGGCCGCGCAAAGGTGTCATCTGCTGGATGGCGTTCAGCGCGTAGTCGATGGCGGCCGGATTGTTGGCCGCTTTTCCGAGACCGTGCAGCGCACCGGGAATGCCGCCGTGACAATCGATACAATTCACGCCGGCGCCATTGAGGCGGCCGATGTCGTGATAGAGGCGCTTGCCGCGCAGGGCGTCCTGGGCGAGGGTGGATTCAGATATTGATGCCAGCAACCCCAGAGCTATCATTCCGAGCAAGACGAGGAATCTGCTTTTATGTATCGCAGGACAGGCAGATTCCCCAATCTTCGATTTCGGAATGACGGTGCTCCGGTTTTTCCTACAAGCCGATCACACCACCATCATTTTTCGTAATCACGATGGTCGCCGAGCGCGGGCGCGATTGCCCGCCGTCCGGCCAGTGGCTGGGCCAGACTGACGGGTTGCCGATGTCGGCTTCCTTGGTGTCTTCGCCCGGATGCTGGATGTTGACGAACAGGGCGCGACCATCGGGTGATTCTGTAACGCCGGTGATTTCGCTTTGCTTCGGGCCGATCAGAAAGCGCCGCAGCCTGTCTCCGGGTTGCGCGCTGACATGGGTGCGCACTTCATTGACGGCGCCGCTGGCGTCGGTGTTCGTGATGATGGTGCGACTGCCGTCGCCAACGCTGCCGGGCAGTGCTGCCAGCATCATGCAGTTTGTGACATCGGTGTAGGCACCGTCATCGGTCTGTATCCAGAGGATGCTCGTGGCTGGCGAGAACCACAGGCCGTCCGGGCTGGACAGGTCGTTTTCTGCGGTTAGCGCGGAAAGATTGATGTTCTTCGGATCGGTGCCAGCGCGCGCCGCGAACAGGTAGATATCCCACCGGAACGCAGTGGCCGCCGCGTCGTTTTTCGCCTCCAGCCAGCGAATGATGTGCCCGTTCGGATTGCCGCGCTGCGCCGAGCCGTTGGTACGCGGGTCATTGTAGTGGCGCGGGTTGGCGGCATCGATTGCGGTCAGAGGGCGTAGCGTGGCGTTGTTGTTGGTCAGGGTCACGTAGGCGGCGCCGGTGACCGGATCGACCGCGCCCCATTCCGGGCGGTCCATTTTTGTCGCACCGACGGCATCGGCGGCGATGCGGGCATTGATCAGCACATCGCCTTGGTCGGCAAAGGCGTAGCTCGATGCCCTGAGCGCGGCGCTGCCGAACTTCAGTTCCAGCCACTCGCCGGTGCCGTCGGCATTGAACTTCGCCACATACAGCTTGCCGGCGTCGAGGTACTTGTCGCCTGCAGCGATGCCGCGCTTCGCATCAGCCGGGTCCCATTTCGCATCGGACACGTACTTGTAGATGTACTCGCCGCGTGAATCGTCACCGCTGTACCACACCAGCGGCCGGCCGGCCTTCACCGGGCCCAGCCAGGCGCCTTCATGGGCGAAGCGGCCCAGTGCGGTGCGTTTGCGCGGCATGGCGTTCGGATCATAGGGATCGATTTCCACCACCCAGCCATAGGTGTTGGCAACATTGCGATAGTCGTCGGCAGCAGTGGCGCTGCGCACTTCGGCGTTCCAGCGGCCGTACAGGTTGTCGGGAGTGTCCGGCGTCGGTGTGGCCCACAGTTCGCGGCCGGTCCCGGCGATGCTGTAGCGCCTGAACGAGGCGAGTTCCTTTGCGCTGCGCTTTGCATCGTCGCTGGCGGCAACACGGCGGAAGTAGTTTGCAAAGTTCTCTTCGCAGGCGAGGTAGGTGTTCCAGGGCGTGTAGCCGTGGGCGCAGTTGTTGACCGTGCCGCGGGTGCGCGTACCGGTGGGTGAGTATTTGGTCACCATCTGCGGCGAGCCTGCGGCCGGGCCGGTCAGCGCGGTTTCCGTGAGGGTGTGTACGCGTTGGTTGAAAGGCGAATTCTGCTTGTAACGCCACATGGCGTTGGGGCCGCGCTCGACCTCGACCACGCTCACGCCGTGCACATAGAACTCGCGCAGCACTTCCTCGGGCGAGGTGCGCACCTGGGCGGTGCCGCTGCCCGTTGCGGTGACGCCAGTCGGATGCAGGAATACCGGGGTGATGGCTTCGTGGTTCATTACCAGCAGGCCGCGCTGGCTGCCGGAGGCAGCGTACTTGCCGTCATTGCCGAGGCCGAAGTACTGGACGGCATCGTGGTGGTCGCCGGCGCGGTGCGCGAACGAGGCGGCGCTGTCGGTGCCATCGTTTTTGTAGGCGGGGACATTGGCGGCAATCGGGTCGCCCAGACGGTACAGCACCGAGGCGGTGTAACCCTCGGGCACGGTGACGACATCGGCCATGTTTTTTGCGACGGGCTTGAAGCCGAGTTTGAGGGGGGCGCTTTGCAACGGCGGGTGCCGTGGTGGCCGCAGCGGCCGGTGCGGCGGCGACGCCGAGGGATGCGCCTACGAAGGACAGGGCGGCAGTGGCGGCCGAGCCTTTCAACAGGCCGCGCCGGGCGGGGCTCTGCAGGCGTTGCGTGAGGACTTCATCAATCTGCGGATTGTTGCTGGTGTTGGTGACGATATCGTCGCTGGCGTCGTATGACATGTTGCGGGTCTCCCTTGAGGTAGAGCGAGGGAGAAAGTGTAGGAAGGTTTCGTTACAGAAATGTGACCGAGGGGTAAATATGGGAAGACGGCGGTGTTGATCGCAGGGTTCCCCCCTTGTGAAAGGGGGGGGCAGGGGGGATTTGCTTTCAGGTTGGTAAAAGTTAAAGAAAATCCCCCCGCTCGCCTGCGGCGAGTCGACCCCCTTTAACAAGGGGGTACAACATCACAGCGGCGTGGAAGATTCGCGCAGGCCCGGCGAGTCGGCTCCCTTTAACAAGGGGGTACAACATCACAGGGGCGCGGAAGTTTCGCGCAGGCCCGGCGAGTCGGCCCCC
>CAMCYY010000104.1 GCA_945885335.1 Bordetella parapertussis | reverse complement strand
GGCGCATGCCAATGAGCAGGACAATCTGCGCCAGCCCGGTGCCGGCGTACATGCCGGTGCCTGCATCGTTCCTGCAGTACTGGCGGCCTGCGAGGAAACCGGTGCGGACGGAAAAACGGCGCTGGCTGCCGTGATTGCCGGAACCGAAGTGCTGTTTCGTATTGGTGCAGCCACGCATCACTCCTGCGAACCGCTGGGCTTTCATGCGCCAGGCCTGACCGGCCCCTATGGCGCCGCAGTTGCCGTCGGCAAGGTGTATGGCCTTAGCGCCGACCAGCTCGTCAATGCCCTGGGCATTGCCGGCTCGCTGGGTGGCGGTGTGCTCGCCTTCACAAAGGCGCAGCAGGGTGCGATGGTCAAGCGCCTGCACATGGGCCGTGCCTGCGAAGCGGGTATCCTTGCCGCGCGCCTGGCCAAGCAGGGCTACTCCGGACCGGAAACCATATTGGAAGGCAAATTCGGTTTCCTCGATGTGTACTGCCGCGAGGGCGACGCGCCTTTGCTGACCGCGAAGCTCAATTCGGACTGGGAGACCATGCGCATCTGCATGAAGCGCTATGCCTGCCATGTCACCTCGCATCCGCCGGTGCAGGCCTTGCGCGAACTGATGGTGAAGAACGGTTTCAAGGGAACCGACGTGGAATCGATTTCCATCAAGGCCAGCGAAAAGGTGGTGAGCCATCATGTCATCCACGAGCCCTCCGACATCATGCAGGCGCAGTACAGCATGCCGTTCAATGTCGCGCTGGCCGTGTATCGCGATCCGGACGATGCTGCCTCGTTTGACGACAGCGCCATGAACGATCCGGCGATCCGCGCCATGTGTCGCAGCATCCAGGTCACGCTGGACAAGGACGCCAAGACGAACTGGAGCAGCACGCTGACAGTGAAGCTGAAGGACGGACGTCAGTTCACCGCCGAGGGCGAGTCGTTCAAGGGCATGCCCAGGGACCCGCTCAGTCGTGCCGAACTGAAGCACAAGTACTCGTTGCTGATGGCCGGGCGGGCGGATGCCGGGCGCGTATTTGCCCATCTGGAAACGCTGGAGGCGCAGTCAAGCTTTCTGCCCTGATTCTCCGAAGCGCATTTACGAAGGCCGTTCCGGAAAACCGGAACGGCCTTTTCATTTATGTGCTGGCGCGCCGGTGCAATGCCCGGCCGTCAGAAGTGATCGCATATCTGCCCCTGATTACTTTTGCGCACCGGCTTGGCCTTTAATCTCTGCCAAACGCACCATTGTGGACCGCCGCGCCTGAGGCGATTTTGCCGATCCGAAGCAGGACCGCCGCAGCAATTTCAGGCTAAGGAGTTATTGCAAAAGGTTTTTTTGGTGCAAATGGAATGCCGCAACGGCGTGGCATGGTTCCTGCGAACTCAAGTACGTCGGCGCGCACTGCTTCTCTCCTCCTCTTGGCGGTGTGCGCCGCAAACATCAGACCAACATACTTGGGAGTGCATTGTTATGTCGCAGCGTAGAACATTCATCAAACGCATGACGTCGCTGGCCGGCGCCGTTGCGTTGTCGGGCGGACTGGGCCTTGCGTCCACCTCCGTTCTGGCACAGAACACCATCAAGGTCGGCGTGCTGCACTCGCTTTCGGGAACCATGGCCATCAGCGAAACCGTGCTGAAGGACGTTACCCTGATGGCCATTGAGGAAATCAATGCCAAGGGTGGCCTGCTGGGCAAGAAGCTCGAGCCCGTAGTGGTCGATCCGGCTTCCAACTGGCCGCTGTTCGCAGAAAAAGCCCGTCAGTTGCTGGCCCAGGACAAGGTTGCAGTCACTTTCGGTTGCTGGACCTCGGTATCGCGGAAATCCGTGCTGCCGGTGTTCGAGGAACTGAACGGCCTCCTGTTCTACCCGGTGCAGTATGAGGGTGAAGAGCTCTCCAAGAACGTGTTCTACACCGGCGCCGCGCCGAACCAGCAGGCGATTCCGGCCGTCGAGTACCTGATGAGCAAGGACGGCGGTTCCGCCAAGCGTTTCGTGCTTCTGGGCACCGACTACGTCTATCCGCGCACCACGAACAAGATCCTGCGCGCCTTCCTGAAGACCAAGGGCGTCACGGATGCGGACATCATGGAAGAGTACACACCGTTCGGTCACAGCGACTATCAGACCATCATCGGCAAGATCAAGAAGTTCGCCGGCGAAGGCAAGAAGACCGCTGTCGTCTCGACCATCAACGGTGACTCTAACGTGCCGTTCTACAAGGAACTGGGCAACCAGGGCTTGAAGGCGACCGACGTTCCGGTCGTGGCCTTCTCGGTGGGTGAAGAGGAACTGCGCGGTGTTGACACCAAGCCGCTCGTGGGCCACCTCGCTGCCTGGAACTACTTCATGTCGCAGAAGAATCCGGCCAATGAAGAGTTCAAGAAGAAGTGGGCTGCCTACGCCAAGAAGATGAAACTGCCGAACGCTGCCAAGCCGCTCACGAATGATCCGATGGAAGCTGCTTACATCGGCATCAACATGTGGGCCCAGGCAGTGACCAAGGCCAAGACCACGGACACCGACAAGGTGATTGCGGCGATGGCTGGCCAGACCTTCAAGGCACCGTCGGGTATCGTGTCGAAGATGGACGAAAAGAACCACCATCTGCACAAGTCCGTGTTCATCGGTGAAGTGAAGGCGGACGGACAGTTCAACATCGTGTGGTCGACCAAGGCACCGGTCAAGGCCCGCCCGTGGAGCCCCTACATCCCCGAGAACAAGGGCAAGAAGGACGAGCCGGACGGGAAGACCAAGATCTAGGGAATAACTGAACAAGGGGGCATGCCCCCTTGTATATCCCCCACTTCAGAGGGAAACGCAGCGCAGGTTTCCGAAACTCCGGGCTTGATCAGCGTTTCCCTAGGTCAGCAAACAGGGAGTGTTGCGCTCCCTGTGTCGTTTGTCTTAATGAATGAACAGGCGGCGGCGCCAGGCGTCCGCCGCCTTGTTTTTCCTGAATCTTCAATGCCGATCTTTGTTGCTGAATCAGTGCCGGTGCATGCCGGCGCGTGCATGGCCTGGGCCTGAATGGCCCCGTTTTTGCTTTATTCCAGAGTAATCATGACGCTATTTTTTCGCCTGATACTGATCGCTGCCCTGGCACTGCCGCAACTGGCAGGGGCAGCCATTCCTCCCGCCGTAATTGAAAAGCTGGCGCTGGGCGAGGGCGAAGAAAAGATTGCCGCCGTGGCGGAAATTGTCAAAGCGGCCGAACCGGAAGGGCTGGTGTTCCTGCAGTCTCTGCTCGATGGCGAAGTGCAGGTTGTCACCGAGAAAAAGCAGATGCTCATCGTGCGAAACGGCAAGGCCGTTGATGCGGTGACTGGCGCTGAAGTGACCCCGCTACCCGAAGGCCTCGAAGATGTGGTGCTCCCCAATCGCGTACGTGGTGAGATCCAGACGGCGATTGCCGCCCTGAAGCTGGTTTCACCGGACCGCAAGATCCGTCTCGCCGCGGCCAAGGCGCTGGGCGGTGGTGCTGATGAAGGCATGCTGACCATTCTGGCCAAGGCGCTGGAAAAGGAAACCGACGACGACATCAAGGTGCTGCTGACGCAGGTGCAGGCCGAGGTGCAGTTGAAGAGTGCTGATCCGGCGGTGCGTCTGGCCGCGGTCAAGGCACTGGCGATCAGCAGCAGTCCCAGCACCAAGACGCTGCTTCTCGGCCTGCTCGCGAAGAACGGTGATGAATGGACCGAACCCAATGCCGACATCCGCGCCGAGGCCCAGATTTCCCTGCATGCGGTGCAGGCACGCCTGACCTGGGGTGAGCGTATCGGCCAGGTATTCAGCGGCGCCAGCCTGGGCTCGGTGCTGCTGCTGGCCGCGCTGGGCCTTGCCATCACTTACGGGCTGATGGGTGTGATCAACATGGCGCACGGCGAGCTGATCATGGTCGGCGCCTATGCCACGTATCTGGTGCAGAACCTGTTTCGCAACTACCTGCCTTCGGCGTTTGACTGGTATCTGCTTGCCGCGGTGCCGATTGCCTTCATGGTTGCCGCAGCAGTGGGGATGATTCTCGAGCGTACCGTTATCCGTTTCCTCTACGGCCGGCCCCTTGAGACGTTGCTTGCGACCTGGGGTATCAGCCTGATGCTGATCCAGGGCGTGCGCACGCTGTTCGGCGCGCAGAACGTGCAGGTGGAGAACCCGGTGTGGATGTCAGGCGGTGTGACGCTGATGTCCAATGTCGTGCTGCCCTACAGCCGCATTGTCATCATCGCCTTTGCCGCCTTCGTTCTGTTGCTGGTGTGGCTGGCGCTGACGCGCACCCGTCTCGGCCTGTTCGTGCGCGGCGTGACGCAGAACCGTTCCATTGCGAGTTGCATGGGTATCAATACGGCGCGCATCGACACCTGGTGCTTCGGTCTGGGCTCGGGGATTGCGGGCCTGGCCGGTTGCGCACTGTCACAGATCGGCAACGTCGGCCCCGACCTTGGTCAGAGCTACATCGTGGATTCCTTCATGGTGGTGGTGCTGGGCGGCGTCGGCCAGTTGGCGGGCACGGTGTACGCCGCGCTCGGCCTCGGCGTGGTCAACAAGTTCCTGGAAGGCTGGGCGGGAGCAGTCATCGCCAAGATCGTCGTGCTGGTGTTCATCATCATATTCATTCAGAAGCGGCCTCAAGGCCTGTTTGCACTCAAGGGACGGTTCGCAGATGCGTAGTCGGAAAATCGGATCTGCTTTCTATTCCGTCATTCCCGCAGAAGCGGGAATCCAGTGTCGTTCAATGAAAAGTCGCTGGATCCCCGCTTTCGCGGGGATGACGGCAAAGAGCGGGAAGTAGTTCATGTACAAACCCCCTTCACTATTCACGACAAAAGGCTGGGCCGGCATTGTCGTGGCTCTGGCCCTGATCATGGTCATTGCGCCGGTGCTGAACATGGTCGTGCCCGAAGGCAGTCCGCTGCATCTTTCCGATTTTGCGATCACGCTGCTTGGCAAGATCATGTGCTACGCCATCCTGGCGCTGGCCATGGACCTGATCTGGGGCTACACCGGCATCCTGTCGCTGGGCCATGGCGTGTTCTTCGCGCTCGGCGGCTACGCCTTCGGCATGTACCTGATGCGCCAGATCGGCCTCGATGGCGTGTACAAAAGCGAGTTGCCAGACTTCATGGTGTTCCTCGACTGGAAGGCCTATCCCTGGTACTGGACCTTCACCGACAACTTCTGGTATTCGCTGCTGCTGGTGGTGCTGGTGCCCGGGGTGCTCGCCTTCGTGTTCGGTTACTTCGCCTTCCGCTCGCGCATCAAGGGTGTGTACTTCTCCATCATCACCCAGGCACTCACGTTCGCCTTCATGCTGCTGTTCTTCCGCAACGACACCGGGTTTGGCGGCAATAACGGCTTCACCGACTTCAAGCGCATCCTCGGCGTGGCCATACAGACGCCGGAAATGCGCATGACGCTGTTCGTCATCACCGGCATCGTGCTGATGGGTACGCTTTTGCTCGCGCGCTGGCTGGTCACCTCCAAGTTCGGCCGGGTGCTCACCGCGATCCGCGACGCCGAGTCGCGCGTCATGTTCTCCGGTTACGACCCGCTGTGGTTCAAGCTGGCCATCTGGACGCTGTCCGCGGTGATTGCCGGTATTGCCGGTGCCCTTTACGTGCCGCAAGTGGGGATCATCAACCCGAGCGAAATGTCGCCCGCCATGTCGATCGAGATCGCGATCTGGGTGGCGGTGGGCGGTCGCGGCACGCTGATCGGCGCCATCCTGGGCGCCTTCCTCGTCAACGGTGCCAAGAGCTGGTTCACCATGGCCTTCCCCGAGTACTGGCTGTTCTTCCTGGGTGCCATTTTCATTGCAGTGACGCTGTTCCTGCCGCATGGCGTGGTGGGGGCTTACCGGCAGATTCGCGAGCGCATACGTACGTCGGGCAAGCCGGGTACGCCGGGCAAAGATACTGAAGCCAAGGCGGCTGCATGAACGCTGCCGAATTTTCCATGGAAAAGGCCGCTGCCTTGAAAGATGCCGAAGGTGGCATGCATGCCACGCCCGGAGGCGCCGAGTCACCGTCCTACAGCCGCGTGCTCGAGCAAGGCACCGGCCCGGACGTCTCGCACGGTCCCATCCTCTACCTCGACGACATCACCGTGTCCTTTGATGGCTTCCGTGCCCTGAACAAGCTGACACTGACCATCGAGGCCGGCGAGCTGCGCTGCATCATCGGCCCCAACGGCGCCGGCAAGACCACCATGATGGATGTCATCACCGGCAAGACGCGGCCTGATGAAGGCAGCGCCTTCTTCGGCCAGTCCATCGACCTGCGCCGCATGACTGAGCCGCAGATCGCGCACGCTGGCATCGGCCGAAAATTCCAGAAGCCCACGGTGTTCGAGAACCACACCGTATTCGAGAACCTCGAGCTGGCGATGAAGACCGACAAGCGCGTCAAGCCCAGCCTGTTCGCAAAACTCGACTCTGCAGCGCTGGATCGCATTGCTGAAACGCTGACGCTGATCCGCCTTGCCGATCAGCAGGATCGCCTGGCCGGTCTGCTGTCCCACGGCCAGAAGCAGTGGCTGGAAATCGGCATGCTGCTGATGCAGGAGCCCAAGCTGCTGCTGCTCGATGAGCCGGTGGCCGGCATGACCGACTCTGAAACCGAGCGCACCGCCGAACTGTTCAATTCGCTCGCGGGTAAGCATTCGCTGGTGGTGGTCGAGCACGACATGGATTTCGTCGGCCGCATTGCGCGCAAGGTCACGGTGCTGCACGAAGGCAGCGTGCTCGCCGAAGGCCCCATGGACGTGGTGCAGAACGACGAGCGGGTCATTGAAGTGTACTTGGGACGATAACGTGGACAGCGTCATGCACAGGCAGCAGGCCCCCTCCCTCGCGAGCAAAGCGAGTAGGGGAGGGCTGGGGTGGGGTCGCGATAGCCTCCGAAAGAAAGTAGGCTGACATGCTGACCATCTCCGGATTGAATCAATATTACGGCGGCAGTCACATCCTCCGCGACGTGAATATCGAAATCCCCAAGGGGGCCTGCACCACGATCCTCGGGCGCAATGGCGTGGGCAAGACGACGCTGCTGAAATGCCTGGTCGGCCTGGTGCCGATCCGTGCCGGCACGCTGATGTTCGATGGCAAGTCGATCGCTGCGCTGCCGCCCTATGAGCGGGCGCGTCTTGGCATCGGTTACGTGCCGCAGGGGCGCGAGATTTTTCCGCGCCTCACTGTCGAGGAAAACCTGCTCATGGGCCTGGCCTCCGTCAGTGGAAAAAGCGCAGGCAAGGGCGTGCCTTCACGCATCTACGAAATGTTTCCGGTGCTGAAGGACATGCTGCACCGACGCGGCGGCGACCTCTCAGGCGGCCAGCAACAGCAACTGGCCATCGGTCGGGCGCTGGCGGCCGGCCCCAAGCTGCTCATTCTGGACGAACCGACCGAGGGCATACAGCCGTCCATCATCAAGGACATCGGCCGCGTGATTTCTTCGCTCGCCAAGGGCGGCGAAATGGCCATCCTGCTGGTCGAGCAGTATTACGACTTTGCACGCGAACTGGCCGACCAGTACGTCGTCATGTCGCGCGGCGAGGTGGTCAAGGCCGGGCCGGGCAGCGAAATGGAAACCGAGAACGTCAAGGCGATGCTCGCCATCTAGGCGCGCGCTTGCCGTTAGAATTACCGGCATGAACCTGTCGGACATCCCAGTTCACGAAGGCAACCCGGAACGAAGCGGCTGGGACGCCAGGCTGTCGCTGGAGTACGAGCAGCGCGGTGAGCGCAGCGTACTGGCCAAGCGTGAGCATTTTGGTCCGCTGCGCGTGCAGCGTGACCTTTACCCCGAGGGCGCCGCAACCTGTCACACCATCATCGTGCACCCGCCTGGTGGCATTGCCGGCGGTGATTCGCTGACGCTCAATGCAAAGCTGCATGAAGGCAGCGCCGCGCTGCTGACCACGCCCGGCGCCGGGAAGTGGTACCGCTCCACCGGCGCCACGGCGCGCCAGGCTTTGCAGTTTGAAGTGGCTGCAGGGGCGGTGCTGGAGTGGCTGCCGCAGGAGACCATCGTGTTCGACGGTGCCGTGGCGGACATGAGCACCAGGGTCGCGCTGCAGGGCAGCGGAATTTACATCGGTTGGGAGATCATGTGCTTCGGCCGGGCTGCATCGGGGGAGCGCTATCTGAATGGCGGGCTCAAGACCCGCACGGAGATCACCCGCGACGGGCGCAGGCTGTGGCTTGAGCAGGGACGCATTGACGGTGGTGATACGCTGTTTGATTCCCCGGTGGGCCTGGCCGGGCATTCGGTCTGCGCCACGCTGATTGCTGCGGGCATTGATCTGACCGGTGAGTCCGGCAACGCCGTCATTGCGGCCTGTCGTGAAGTGCCGGCGGGCAGGAATGAGGGAGAAGGTGCGCTGGCCGGCATCACCCGCCTGCCGGGCCTGACGATCGCGCGCTGGCTGGGTGATTCGTCCGAAGATGCACGGCACTACTGCGCTGCGCTGTGGATGAGGCTGCGGCCGGCGCTGAAGCATGCCGATGCGGTGCTGCCGCGGATATTGTCGACGTGACTCACTGATCACAATTAATTAATTAAAGCTTTTCAGTAAAAGACATCAAATCAATACTGATAACAATAGCCAGAGGTTAAATGCATGGAACTGACCCCCCGCGAAAAAGACAAGCTGCTGATTTTCACTGCAGGCCTGGTGGCCGAGCGTCGCAAAGCCCGTGGCCTGAAGCTCAATTACCCGGAGGCCGTGGCCTACATCTCGGCCGCGCTCCTCGAAGGCGCGCGCGACGGACGCACCGTGGCCGAACTGATGAGCTATGGCGCCACCTTGCTCAAGCGTGAGGACGTTATGGAGGGCGTGCCGGAAATGATTCCGGACATCCAGGTCGAGGCGACGTTCCCGGACGGCACCAAGCTTGTCACTGTTCATCATCCAATACCGTGAGGCGCTAATGATCCCCGGCGAAATGGAAGTCATGAAGGGCGACATCGAGCTCAATGCCGGTCGCAGGACTGTCACGCTCAAGGTGGCGAACAGCGGTGACCGGCCGATCCAGGTTGGCTCGCATTACCATTTTTTCGAGACCAACGACGCGCTGAAGTTCGAACGCGATGCCGCCTATGGCATGCGCCTTGACATCGCCGCCGGCACTGCGGTGCGCTTCGAACCCGGCCAGTCGCGCACCGTGAAGCTCGTGGCGCTGGCGGGTGACCGTGTCGTCTACGGCTTCCAGGGCAAGGTCATGGGCAAGTTAAAAAGCGCGAAAGGGGGCGACAAGTGAGTCTGAAAAATCTCCCGACAGGCCTATGCCGAAATGTTCGGCCCCACCACGGGTGACCGCATCCGCCTTGCCGACACCGAACTGTGGATCGAGGTCGAAAAGGATTTCACCACCTACGGCGAGGAAGTGAAGTTTGGCGGCGGCAAGGTGATCCGCGACGGCATGGGCCAGAGCCAGCGCATGTCCAAGGATTGTGCCGATACGGTGATCACCAACGCGCTGATCATTGACCACTGGGGCATCGTCAAGGCCGACATCGGCATCAAGGACGGCCGCATTGCCGCGATCGGCAAGGCCGGCAATCCGGACATCCAGCCCGCAGTGAACATCGTCATCGGGCCGGGCACGGAAATCATTGCCGGCGAAGGCATGATTGTCACCGCCGGCGGTATCGACACGCACATCCATTTCATCTGTCCGCAGCAGATCGATGAGGCGTTGATGTCCGGCATCACGACCATGATCGGCGGCGGCACGGGCCCCGCGACCGGCACCTTTGCCACCACCTGCACGCCGGGGCCGTGGCATCTGTATTCCATGCTGCAGGCTGCCGAAGCGTTTCCGATGAATCTCGGCTTCCTCGGCAAGGGCAACGCCAGCCTGCCCGAAGCGCTGCGCGAGCAGGTCACAGCAGGCGCCATCGGCCTAAAACTGCATGAAGACTGGGGTACCACGCCGGCTGCGATCGACAATTGCCTGTCGGTGGCCGACGAAATGGACGTCCAGGTGGCGATCCACACCGACACGCTGAATGAATCGGGCTTTGTCGAAGCCACGGTCGCGGCATTCAAGGGCCGCACCATCCACACCTATCACACCGAAGGCGCCGGTGGCGGCCATGCACCGGACATCATCCGTGTCTGCGGTGAACCGAACGTGCTGCCCTCATCGACGAACCCGACACGGCCCTACACCGTGAACACGCTCGATGAGCACCTCGACATGCTCATGGTGTGCCACCACCTGGACCCGGCCATTGCCGAGGATGTGGCGTTTGCCGAATCACGCATTCGCCGCGAGACGATTGCGGCCGAAGACATCCTGCATGACCTGGGCGCTTTTTCCATGCTGTCCTCCGACTCGCAGGCCATGGGCCGCGTGGGCGAAGTCATCATCCGCACCTGGCAGACGGCGCACAAGATGAAGGTGCAGCGCGGTGCGCTGAAAGGCGACACCGCCAAAGCCGACAATGCACGCGTCAAGCGCTATATCGCGAAGTACACGATCAACCCGGCGCTGACCCACGGCATCGCGCATGAGGTGGGTTCCATTGAGCCGGGCAAGCTGGCTGATCTGGTGCTGTGGCGCCCCGGTTTTTTTGGCGTCAAGCCTTCGATCATCCTCAAGGGCGGCATGATCGCTGCAGCTGCCATGGGCGACCCGAATGCGTCGATCCCGACGCCGCAGCCGGTGCATTACCGGCCGATGTTCGGCGCCTTTGGTGGCGCGCTGGCGACCTCGGTCACCTTCGTTTCGCAGGCGGCGCTGGAGAATCCCATTGTCACGAATCTCGGCTTGCGCAAGCCGCTGCTTGCGGTAG
>CAMCYY010000103.1 GCA_945885335.1 Bordetella parapertussis | reverse complement strand
GGGCATATTTGGAACGTTCAATTCAAATTCCACCCTCGCAGCCACTCTTGACGGCGTGACAAACCAGGATGCAGTGGCCGGACTTAAGGAGGCGCTTACCCGTGGCTCGCAGGCAGCAGTAAAGCAATTGGGCGCGGAAAATGGATTTTTTTCGAATGAAAAAGTGAAAATCACCTTACCTGAATCCCTGCAAAAAGCCGAGGCCATGATGCGCCGCTTCGGCATGGGAAAACAGGCTGACGAATTGGTATTGCGCATGAATCGTGCGGCAGAGGCCGCAATGCCCGAAGCAAGAACTCTGCTTGTCGCGGCAGTAAAGCAGATGTCGGTGCAGGATGCCAAGGGCATACTCACCGGCGGGGACGATGCAGCCACTCAGTATTTCAAACGGACTACATCAGAGCCGCTGGGACAGAAATTCCTGCCTATCGTAAAAAAGGCCACGGCCAAGGTACAGCTGGCCGAGCGTTACAACGCATTCGCCGAAACCGGATCGCGCTTCGGACTGGTCAGGCAGGAAGATGCCAATCTGGAGAACTACATTACCCGCAAGGCACTGGATGGTCTGTATCTGGTCATTGCAGAGGAAGAAAAGAAAATCCGTGCCGACCCGGTGGGTACCGCATCAAACATCCTGAAGAAAGTATTCGGCGCACTGGGACGTTGATCACGCCTCAGCGGAAGATTTCCGTGCCGGTGCCGTTGCCGGTGCTTCGGTCAGTAATTTCATGCAGTGCGCGCCAGATCACCGCCGCCACCTTGGCCAGCCCGACGCGCGACAGCAGGCCTTCCTCGCCGTAATCGCTCGGTTCCGTGCATACGCTACGAAAATCGACGATGGGCAGTCGCGCCTCGACCGCCAGCTTGATGATGCGGTCATTGAAGATCGCAAGTGCTGCTGACGCTGCACGCTGCCGGACCGGATTGGGATATCGAGGCTGGTACATGGTGCACACCAGTGTCGGAAGACTGGTGCGGCATGCCGCCCGGACCAGGGCGTCCATCACGCCCTCGAACTGGTCGGCGGCAAAGGACAGGCGT
Source organism: Bordetella parapertussis (assembly GCA_945885335.1). Taxonomy (GTDB): domain Bacteria; phylum Pseudomonadota; class Gammaproteobacteria; order Burkholderiales; family SG8-39; genus CAIYPG01. The sequence continues at coordinate 9,840 of CAMCYY010000103.1, read as the reverse complement.
GCCAGTGCGCTTTCGTATGAGTCCGGGTGCCCTTCCAGCAAGTGGCTGCTCTGGATGGCACGGTTGCCTTCCACCGAAATGACCACATGGCTGGCACCCGCCGGGAACTCGGCCAGCGGGGAGTGGTTGATAACATCATCCGCGCGGATGATTGTCAGACGCCAGGGTTCATCGATATCTGGTAATAATTGCTTTTCAAGCATGCCCGGACCGCGATCGCTGATGGATGGCATGGTACCCAGCGAATCACCCAGCAGGACGACGTTCGGAATCGAAGTGGGACGATCGGGAGAAGAGCTCATGGCAGGAATCTCTGCTGAAGGTCTTGAACTGACTGGTTAGTGCGCTTTTTCCCAGTTTGCACCGGTCCCAACGTCCACGACCAGCGGCGTCCTCAAGGTCGCAATGTTGCACATCAGGCCGGGAAGATCACGCTTTATGAGCCCCAGTTCGGCCTCCGGCACTTCCAGCACCAGTTCGTCGTGTACCTGCATGATGAGGCGCGAAGCAAGGCACTCCCGTTCCAGCCAGCCCTGTACCGCAATCATGGCCAGCTTTATCAGATCGGCTGCCGTTCCCTGCATCGGAGCATTGATGGCCGCGCGCTCCGCATTGCCGCGCCGCCCGGCATTGGAGGAGCGGATCTCCGGCAGCCACAAGCGCCGACCAAACACAGTCTCAACATAGCCGCGTTCCTTGGCCAGCGCACGCGTTTCGTCCATATAGCGCTTCACAGCAGGATATCGGGTGAAATAGCTGTTGATATAGGCCTGTGCCGTGGCGCGCTCCAACCCCAGTTGCTGCGCAAGGCCGAACGCCGACATGCCGTAGATGAGACCGAAATTGATGGTCTTGGCGTAGCGGCGCTCTTCGGCGGTAACGTCCTGCAACGGGCGACCAAAGACCTCCGAGGCGGTGGCGCGATGAATGTCCTCGTCGGCGGCAAAGGCACGCAATAGACTTTCGTCCCCGGAAATATGCGCCATGATGCGAAGTTCAATTTGTGAGTAGTCTGCCGACACGATCACCGACTCCGGTGATGCAACAAATGCTTCGCGGATGCGCCGGCCCTCATGGGTGCGCACCGGGATGTTCTGCAGATTGGGATCATTCGAAGCCAGCCGGCCGGTCACGGCAGTGGCCTGCCCATAGTTAGTATGGACGCGGCCGGTGGCGCCATTGACCATGCGCGGCAGCTTGTCGGCATAGGTGGATTTGAGCTTCGCGATTTCGCGATAGTCGAGCAGGATTTTCGCCAATGGATGATCCAGCGCCAGTTTTGCCAGCACTTCCTCATCGGTGGAAGGCGCGCCTGAGGGCGTTTTCTTTACTACCGGCATGCCCTTCTTCTCGAAAAAAATCTCGGCGATCTGCTTGGGTGAATTGAGGTTGAATGGCTGCCCGGCCTCGGCATGCGCCTTCGACTCCAGCTCGAGCATCTTCTGCCCCAGTTCATGGCCTTGCGCAGACAGCAGCGCGGCATCAATCAAAACGCCGTTGCATTCGACGCGAAACAACACTTCGCGCACCGGCATTTCGATCGCTTCGTAGATATAGCGCAGCTTTTCGTCAGCCGCGATGCGCGGATGCATGGCCAGGTGCAACTGCAGCGTGATATCGGCGTCCTCGGCGGCATACTCGGTGGCACGCGCCACATCAACCTGGCTGAAACCGATGCGCTTCGCCCCGGTCCCGGTCACCTCGTCATAGCTGATGGTTTTCGCGCCGAGCAGACGCGCCGCCAGCGAATCCATGTCATGGCGCTGGTGGCTTTCAAGGACATAGGACTGCAGCAGGGTGTCATGCACAAACCCCGCAAGCGCAACGCCATGGTTGGCCAGCACATGCTGGTCATATTTGGCGTTCTGGCCGACTTTCCCCGCGCGCGGATTCTCCAGCCAGGGCCTGAGCATGGCGAGTGCGCGCTCAACGCCGATCTGCTCGGGGGCACCAGCATAATCGTGCGCCAGTGGAACATAGGCAGCACGGCCAGCCTCGACTGAGAACGACATTCCGACCAGTTGCGCTGTCATCGGGTCGAGCCCGGTGGTTTCGGTATCGAAGGACACAAGCGGTGCGGCTTCGAGCAAACCGATCCAGCGTGCAAGTTCCTCTTCCGTCGACACCGTTTCATATTTACGCGTGGTCACGGCCTGAACGGGGACAATCGCGGCATTCGGCAATGCTGGCGCAGGCGGATCCGCCGCATCTGGTGTGCTGCCGGAGGTCACATCCCTCAACCATGTCTTGAAACCAAATCGCGCGAACAACTCGGCGAGACGCGCATCGTCGCGCGCCTTCAAGGTCAGTTCATCTACGCCAAGCGGCAGTGCCACCTCGCGATCAACCGTCACAAGCTTGCGCCCGGTAGGCAGCCAATCGAGCGCCTTGCGCAGGTTCTCCCCCACCACGCCGCCGATGTCTCCAGCGTGCGCCACGATGTCATCCAGCGTGCCGTAGTGCTCCAGCCATTTCACGGCAGTCTTGGGGCCCACCTTGCTCACGCCTGGTACGTTGTCCACCGCATCGCCCACCAGCGTGAAATAGTCGATCATGCGCTCGGGCGGCACGCCGAACTTTGCCTTCACACCCGCCATGTCGAGCTTTTCGTTTGTCATGGTGTTGATCAGCGTGGTATGCGACGTGACCAGTTGCGCGAGGTCCTTGTCCCCGGTGGAGATGACACAATGCATGCCCTGCGCCTCAGCCTGCTTTGCCAGTGTTCCGATGACATCATCCGCTTCGACGCCCTCAATTGCGAGCAGCGGCCACCCCTGCGCGCGTATGCACTCGTGCAGCGGTTCGATCTGAAGGACGAGATCCTCCGGCATGGACGGACGATTGGCCTTGTAGTCAGGATAGATGTCATCGCGAAAGGTCTTTCCCTTCGCATCGAACACGCAGGCGCAATACATTGCACTGTCCCCATCCGTGTCGTTCACCTTGTAGTCGGCCAGCAGCCGACGTAGCATGTTCAGCACGCCATAGATCGCACCGGTCGGTTCGCCGGCGGCGTTGCGCAGGTCGGGCATGGCATGGAATGCCCGATAAAGGTAGGAAGAGCCGTCGACAAGTACGAGCGTTTTGCTCAAGAGGAAAAGCCCGTGACCGAGAAAATTCCGAAGCCGCATGACGCCGGCGTTGAACTTCAGGCCCATACCGCGCGCGAGGCCTGGCACCTGTTCGGCATTATGTCAGAATTTGTCGACGCCACTGAACGCATGGCGAACATCCAGCCCGCGGTGAGCCTGTTCGGCAGCGCGCGTCTGGCGCTTGATCATCCCTACTGCGTTCTTGCCGAGAAAGTATCGCGCCTGCTCTCAGATGCCGGCTTTGCCGTGATCTCCGGCGGCGGCCCCGGCATCATGGAAGCATCCAACAAGGGGGCGCATTTCGGCAAATCACCGTCAGTCGGGCTCAACATCGAACTGCCGCGCGAACAGTTCGGCAATACCTACCAGGACATCAGCCTCGCCTTCCGCCACTTTTTCGCACGCAAGGCTATGTTCGTGAAATTTTCGGTAGCCTACATCGTGCTGCCCGGCGGCTTTGGCACGCTGGACGAACTCTCGGAATGCCTGACGCTCGTCCAGACCGGGAAAAGCGCCAGGATTCCCATCATTCTCGTGCATGCGCCATTCTGGGAGGGCCTGCTTTCATGGATGCGCGACCGCCTAGTGGGCGAAGGCATGATCTCTGTGGCAGACATGGACCTGATCCAGGTGATTGACAGCCCGGAGGGCATCGTCGAGGCCATCTTCAAGCATTACGAGCATCGCAGCTTTGCTCCGCTGGCATCCGAACGCGAAACCATGCTGCTCAACCTCTGAGGTGCCCGGGAACAACGTGTCAATCTGTTACACTTTGCGTTCAATATTTTCCGACTGCGCCGTCATGCTTCGCCGCGTCCTCACCTGCCTCTTCCTGATCATGCCGCTTGCCGCGGGCGCTCAGCTCAAACTCGAGCCCCTGCCAGCACCGCCGCCGCCGCCACCAGGAACGATGAATGCGCCGGGCGATGAGCAGATCACCATCAATCCCGGGCCGAATGACCAGGTCGAGGAATTCATCGTCGATGGCCAGCGCAATCTGAAAGTCACCCGCCCGGACGGCAGCGTGTATTACCTGATTCAGGATCAGCGCGACGCCGGCGTGCGTTCACCAACTGACAGCGGCATACGTGTGCCACTTTGGGTGATCAAGAAGTTCTGAATTCGAACGCGGCCTCCCCGCACTCAGGGGGCCGTTCCACCAGCGGACCTTCAACCTGAACGCATCATGTCGGTATTCACCAAAGTCACGCCTGAAGAGCTCTCGCTTTGGCTGCGCAGCTATCCCTTGGGCGCACTGGTCGAGTTGAAGGGCATCGCCGAAGGCATCGAAAACACCAATTACTTCGTCACCACCAGCCAAGGGCGCTATGTGCTGACCCTGTTCGAGCGCCTGGGTGCCGCAGAACTGCCGTTTTACGTCAATCTCATGTCCCATCTCGCGCACCTCGGAATTCCCTGCCCGGCCCCAATCGCCGACTGCAACGGCGCCTTGTTTGGTGTCCTGAACGACAAACCTGCGACGCTGGTCACGCGGCTGCCCGGCCGCCCGGTCACCGATCCTGGAGCGCAGCATTGCGCGCACCTCGGCTCGGTATTGGCCAAGATGCATCAGGCTGCCCTTGGCTACGCAGGCCGCCTGGAAAACACACGCGGCCTCTCCTGGTGGCGCGAAACTGCACCCAAGGTGATGCCCTTCCTCGACGCGCCCCGGCAGGCGCTGCTCAACGCTGAACTGGAAGATCAATCATTGCAGGATCCGCGCGGACTGCCGCGTGGCCCCGTGCACGCCGACCTGTTCCGCGACAACGTGCTTTGGGAAAACGACGACACGCTTGGAGGGGTGATCGACTTCTACTTTGCCGGTGTCGATACGCTGCTGTTCGATGTGGCAGTCACAGTCAACGACTGGTGCATCACCCCGGATGGTGAAATAGAGCCCCAGCGCTACGCTGCACTGATTTCGGCCTACCGGGCCGTCCGCGAGTTCAATGCAGCAGAGCGTGCCGCCTGGACGCGGATGCTGCGTGCCGCAGCGCTGCGGTTCTGGCTGTCACGCCTGTTCGACTTCTACCTGCCACGCAAAGGGGAGTTGACGCACGCGCACGACCCGGAGCATTTCTGCCGCATCCTCAAGGCCCGGCGGGCACACACGCCGGTGCTGGACTGAGCATGCGCATCGTTCCCGCCCGTCACGGCTTTCTCTGGTTGCAGCAGGGTTGGGCGCTGTTCTGGAAAAGTCCCGCTGCATGGATTTTCCTCTCCCTGTCGCTGCTCCTGGCCACCGGCATGCTCAATCTGATTCCGTGGATCGGACCGGCCATAGCCACTGCGCTGATCCCTGTTTTTTCAGTCAGCTTCATGGCCGCCTGTGCAACAGCATCGGATGACGGCACATTGCGCCCGGCCCTACTGCTGGAAGGATTCCGGCAGGGCGGCGCGTCCCTGTACCTGCTGGGCGGTCTTTACCTCATGTCCATGCTGCTCGTTCTCGGGCTTTCGACCTTTGCCGACGACGGCGTCATGCTGCGCTGGATGCTGCGGGGCGAGCGGCCGCCAGACACTGCCATCCTCGATGGCAGTCTGGCCAGTGCACTGGCGCTGGCCGCCTTGGCGGCAACGCCAGTGCTGATGGCATTCTGGTTTTCACCCGTGCTGGTTGCATGGCAGCGTATCGGTGCCGCACAGGCACTGTTCTACAGTTTTTTTGCCAGCCTGCAAAACTGGCGCGCGTTCACAGTCTATGCGGGCGCCCTGGCCGCCATCGCGTTCGCCGCCTCCCTGTTTCTGGCAGGCCTCGTTCCGCTGCTCAAGGGCGGGCCAATGGAAGGCCTGATCGTCATGTTGCCGACCGTGCTGGTGATGTTGAATGTCGTGTTCCTGCCAGTACTGTTCGCCAGCTTCTATTTCAGTTATCTGGACGTTTTCCCCAAGGAGGATACTGAAGAGCCTCTGCCCGGGAAAGATACGGCCGAACAGACGCCTGACTAGGATTGGAATCGTCGTGCCCGTGCCTCAGGCATTTGCCACAGCCTGTTAGAATCGTCCAATAAATCAACCTCTTCGGAAGCCGCCGTGTCTGCCCGTCTGCGCGAAATTCCCTATAACTACACGTCCTTCTCTGATCGCGAAATCGTGATCCGTCTGCTCGGGGCCAGTGCCTGGGAAAACCTGCTTGAACTGCGCGCCGAACGCCGCACCGGCCGCTCGGCACGCATGCTCTACGAAGTGCTGGGCGACATCTGGGTGGTGACGCGCAACCCCTACCTGCAGGACGACCTCCTCGATAATCCCGACCGTCGCGCGGCCCTGATTGAAGCCCTGCGCCACCGTCTGCGGGAGATCGACAAGCGTCGCAGCGAATATCTCGGCAAAGACGGAGACGAGGCCGCACGCGATGCCAAGGTCGCCTTCCTTCTGGAACGGGCTCACAAGGCCATCGCGGCATTTGAAAGCCAGTTCCGCGAAGATGCCGCCCTGCGCATGCAAGTCCTGAAGCGGCTGTCGAAAAGCACGCGCCGCGACAACATCCGCTTCGACGGCCTGGCCCGCGTGTCACATGTCACTGACGCCACCGACTGGCGCGTCGAGTATCCCTTTGTCGTCATCAATCCCGACACCGAGGACGAAGTCGCAGACGTGGTGCGAGATTGCATCGAACTCGGACTCACGATCATCCCGCGCGGCGGCGGCACCGGCTACACCGGTGGCGCGATTCCACTGACACGCAACTCGGCCGTCATCAACACTGAAAAACTTGACCACCTGTCCGAAGTGCAGACGATTGATCTGCCAGGCGTGCCCCGGCCAGTGACGACCGCGCATTGCGGCGCCGGTGTGGTCACCAAGCGCGTCAGTGAGCTGGCCGAGCATGCCGGACTGGTGTTCGCCGTTGATCCAACCTCGGCAGATGCCTCCTGCATCGGCGGCAACGTTGCCATGAATGCGGGTGGCAAGAAAGCCGTGCTGTGGGGAACGGCATTGGACAACCTCGTCTCATGGCGCATGGTTGATCCTGAAGCCCGCTTCATTGAAGTGACGCGCCTTGACCACAACTTGGGCAAGATCCACGATGTGGCCTTGACGCGCTTTTCCATCCAGCGCTTCAAGGCCGACAAGCACACCCCCGATGGTGCGCCGGACATCCTGGAAATCCCGGGTGCGAAATTCCGCAAAGCCGGTCTGGGCAAGGACGTTACCGATAAATTCCTGTCTGGGCTGCCCGGCATTCAGAAGGAAGGTTGCGACGGCATCATCACCTCGGCGCGCTTCATCCTGCACCGGATGCCAAAATCCATCCGCACGGTCTGCCTGGAGTTCTTCGGCCAGGTGCGTGATTCCGTGCCGGCCATCGTCGAGATCAAGGACTACCTCGACGCCAATCCGCATGTTTCCCTGGCTGGCCTGGAGCATCTGGATGAGCGCTACCTGAGGGCGGTTGGCTATGCCACGAAGGCAAAACGCTCAGGACGGCCCAAGATGGCGCTGTTTGGCGACATCGTCGGCGAAGACGATAACGAAGTCGCGCGTGCCGCCTCTGAAGTGGTGCGTATCGCCAATGCCCGCGGCGGCGAAGGCTTTACTGCCGTCTCGCCCGAAGCGCGCAAGACGTTCTGGCTGGATCGCGCCAGAACTGCCGCCATCTCCAAGCACACCAACGCGTTCAAGATCAACGAGGACGTGGTCATCCCGCTGGACGGCCTGGGTGGCTACTCGGACGGCATCGAGCGCATCAACATCGAGCTGTCCATCAGCAACAAGTTGAAAATGCTGGACGCGCTTGATGTGCTTTTCGCTGGCGAACTGCCGCTGGTACAGGGCGAAGATGTCGTTGCGCCAGCCGAGTTGCTCGGCGATCGGGCCGAGCGCGCACGCGCGCTGCTGGCACAGACACGCCGGCGCTGGCGCTACCTGCTCGACAACATGGACACCCCGCTGGCGCAGGCCGCAGGGGAGGATGGCAACGGCCGCCAGCTGATCCCGGCGCTGGCCGCAATCAATTTGCAGGACCAGACTGTCTTCACGCTGCTGCAGAACCACACCGTGCGTGTGTCCTGGAAGGAAGAGGTGCGGTCAGAGTTGCGCAGCATTTTCGAGGGCAGCGCCTTTCGCCGCATCCTCGAGGGCATGGACGCCGAGCACAAGCGGGTACTGCGCAGCCGCGTATTCGTCGCCCTGCACATGCATGCCGGCGACGGCAACGTGCACACGAACATTCCAGTCAACTCCGACGACTACGAAATGCTGCAGGAAGCCAATGTCGCCGTGGCCCGCATCATGGCGCTCGCCAAATCGCTGGGCGGCGTGATTTCCGGAGAACACGGCATCGGCATCACGAAGCTTGAATATCTGGATGAAGGCGAGATCACGGCCTTTCGCGACTACAAGATCAAGGTCGACCCCGAAGGCCGCTTCAACAAGGGCAAGCTGCTCCCGGGTGGGGACTTGCGCGATGCCTATACACCCTCCTTCAGCCTTCTCGGCGCCGAATCGCTGATTCTGGAGCAGTCGGAAATCGGCCGCATCTCCGAATCGATCAAGGATTGTCTGCGTTGCGGCAAGTGCAAGCCGGTGTGCGCCACTCACGTGCCACGCGCCAACCTGCTCTACTCGCCGCGCAACAAGATTCTCGCCACATCACTGCTGATCGAAGCCTTCCTGTACGAGGAACAGACGCGCCGCGGCATTTCGATCAAGCACTTCGATGAATTCAGCGATGTTGCCGACCATTGCACGGTATGCCACAAGTGTCTCAGCCCCTGCCCGGTGGACATCGACTTCGGCGATGTGTCGGTGGCGATGCGTAACTTCCTGCGCGTGCACGGAAAGAAGAAATTCAATCCGGGCACTGCCGCAGCAATGGCCTTCCTGACTGCAACCGACCCGGGCACGATCAAGTTCGCGCGCACCCTGATGGTGGATGTCGGCTACACGGCGCAGCGGCTGGCGCACAAGGCGGCCAAGTCGCTGGGCTTGACCCAGGCGCAGACCCAGGCCCCTCCCGCAACGGTGGGCAAGCCGACGATACGCGCCCAGGTCATCCATTTCATCAACAAGCCCATGCCCGGCGGCCTGCCCAAGCGCACCTCCCGGGCCCTGCTCGACATCGAGGACCGCAACTTCATTCCGGTAATCCGCGACCACCGGAAGGTCAACGACGATTCCGAAGCCGTTTTTTATTTCCCCGGCTGCGGTTCCGAGCGCCTGTTTGGTCAGGTCGGCCTCGCCACCCAGGCCATGCTCTATCACGTCGGTGCCATCACCGTACTGCCGCCGGGTTACCTGTGCTGCGGCTATCCGCAGACATCCTCGGGTGAGCAGGACAAGGGCCAGGCCATCGTCACCGACAACCGCGTGCTGTTCCATCGCGTCGCGAACACGCTGAACTACCTGGACATCAAGACCGTCATCGTGTCCTGCGGCACCTGCATGGATCAGTTGCAGAAGTACGAATTCGAGAAGATTTTCCCGGGATGCCGCCTGCTGGACATCCACGAATACCTGCTGGAGAAAAACCTCAGGCTCGAAGGCGTGACCGGCACCCGCTATATGTACCACGACCCCTGCCACACGCCGATGAAGACCTACCAGCCGATGAAGGTCGTCAATCAGCTCATGGGTGGCGGCGTTACCCAGAACGAACGCTGCTGCGGCGAATCGGGCACGCTGGCCGTCACGCGTCCCGACGTATCGACGCAAGTGCGCTATCGCAAGGAAAGCGAGTTGCGCAAAGGTGCGGACAGCCTGCGCAAGGACGGCTTCTCCGGACCAGTGAAAGTGCTCACTTCCT
>CAMCYY010000102.1 GCA_945885335.1 Bordetella parapertussis | reverse complement strand
CTGGCAGGGCCAGCCCTGGACGCCGGAAATCGGCAAGAAGGAAGGCCGCAAGGCGGCGCATCCGAATTCACGTTTCACCGTGCCGGCTTCGCAATGCCCGGCCATCGACCCGGAATGGGAAAACCCCCAGGGCGTGCCGATCAGTGCGTTCGTTTTCGGCGGCCGTCGCTCCAACACCATGCCGCTGGTGACCGAAGCCTTCTCGTGGACGGATGGCGTGTACCTCGCCGCAACCATGGGCTCGGAAACCACTGCAGCAGCAACCGGCAAGGTTGGCGTCGTACGGCGCGATCCGTTTGCCATGCTGCCGTTCTGCGGCTACAACATGTCCGATTACTTCAGCCACTGGTTGAAGCTGGGCCGCGGCGTGTCCAAGCGCCCGCACATTTTTTGCGTCAACTGGTTCCGCACCGATGCCAACGGCAAGTTCGTCTGGCCCGGCTTCGGCGACAACATGCGCGTGCTGAAGTGGATCGTCGAGCGTTGCGAAGGCAAGGCACATGCATCCGAGACGCCGATCGGCTGGGTGCCGGATTATGCGGACCTGGAGTGGAAGGGCCTTGAGAGCTTCACGCAGGACAAGTTCGAAGCCATTACCGAAATCAGCAATGCTGAATGGCATGCCGAGCTGGCTGCGCATGACGAACTCTTCGCCGCGCTGAAAACCCACCTGCCGCGCGAATTGTCGTTGCGGCGCGAGTTGCTGCACCTCAGTCTCGCGGCCTGATTCTCCCCGCCGGTTTTCTCCACCGGCGGCATCAGCTTTCTTCAGCGTCATCCAGATCGGCGGCCACTTTCGGCACGAAGCCGTGCAGCGCCCGCAAGGCCGCACGTGGTTCGCGATCCATCACCCGCAGCAGCGCCGCCGCCGGCCCGGTAGGTGCGCGTCGTCCCTGTTCCCAGTTTTGAACCGTCTTGATCGATACCCGCAGCATGCGGGCGAAATCGTATTGCGACAGGCGCATGCGCGCGCGCAAAGTCTGGATTTGTTCAGCGGAAAAACTCAAGGGCGGGGCAGGCATGGCGGCATGATACGCCAATGGCGTAACAGATGGCCTGTTGATGCCCTTGAAATGGACGTCTGCACCATCGGAGCGGAATGATGGGCTAGGCAGCAGGCATGTGCCACGAATGGTCATTCAACGGTGGGCCCGCGTTACGCATGCGTAGCGCGAGTGCGACATTGACGTGGGCTTTGCAGTAGACTTTTGCTGCGCCGGCCAGAACACAAATCCAAGAATGTCCGCGCTCCATCCATTCCGAGAAGGTGTGACTCAATGAGCCTTAAGCCCGTACGCATCGGTTTTGTCGGCGCCGGTGGCAACACCCGCGTCAAACACATCCCCGGCTTCAAGGCGATCCCGGGCGTGCAACTGGTCAGTGTGGCGAACCGCAGCCGCGCCTCCAGCCAGAAGGTTGCCGATGAATTCGGCATTCCCAAGGTGTACGACGACTGGAAGGCGCTGGTGTGCGCCGATGACATCGATGCGGTGTGCATCGGCACCTGGCCCTACATGCATTGCGAAATCACCGTGGCGGCGCTGGAGGCGGGCAAGCATGTGCTGACCGAAGCGCGCATGGCGATGGATACGGCCCAGGCGAAAACCATGCTGGCCGCATCACGCGAGCGACCCGATCTGGTTACGCAGATCGTGCCCGGGCCGCCGACGCTGGAGGTGGACAGCACCATACAGTCGCTGCTGGCCTCGGGTTACCTCGGCAAGCTGCTGTCGCTGGAGTTGAACGTGCTCCAGGGCTTCGTGAATCACGACTCGCCGCTGCATTGGCGCCAGGACAAGACGCTGAGCGGCTACAACATCCTCAGCATGGGCATCTGGGTGGAATGCGTGCAGCGCTGGCTGGGCTTGCCAGCGAAAATCATGGCCACCGGCCTGACCGCGGTGGTCGAGCGGCGCGATGCGTCGAGCGCCATGAAACCGGTGACGGTGCCAGACCAGGTCGACATCCTCGCCACCTGGGGCAATGGCGCCATCGGCCATCTGCGTTTCAGTTCCGTGGCCGGATTCGCGCCGCCCATCGAGTTGTGGTTGTACGGTACCGAGGGCACGCTGCGCTTCACCCCGGGCAACAAGAAACTGTTCGGCGGCCAGCGCAAGGACCAGGCGCTCGCCGAAATCGTCATTTCGCCGGAGAAGCGCATCGGCTGGCGTGTCGAGGAGGAATTCATCAACGCCATTCGCGGTGAGGAGAAAGTCACGCGAACGGACTTTGAGCAGGGCGTGCTGTACATGCAGTTCACCGAGGCCGTCGCGCGCAGCATGGCCGAAGGCCGGGCGATCACACTGCCGCTGTAATGCTTTGCCGATGTCCGATGTGATGGCGCGCTCGCCGCGCCATCACATATTCGTCCCTGCCGCACCCTCATTCGCGGCACCCCGAAGGAGAACTGCATGAATGCACCTGTGCGCGTCGGCATGCCGGCGCTTGCGTTGCAGGACCCCCATCTTTTCCGTGAACGCTGTTTTATTGATGGCGCATGGGTGGCGGCGGATTCGGGCAAGACGCTTACCGTCGTGAATCCTGCCACCGGCCTGGCGGTTGGCACGGTGCCCGACATGGGCGAAGCGGAAACACGTCGCGCCATTGCTGCGGCCGATGCAGCACTCCCCGCCTGGCGCGCGAAGACCGCGAAGGAACGCGGCGAGCTGCTGCGCAAGTGGTACGAACTGATGATGGCGAGCCAGGATGATCTCGGACTCATCCTCACCACCGAGCAGGGCAAGCCGCTGGCAGAAGCCAAGGGTGAGATCGTGTATGGCGCGTCCTTCATTGAATGGTTTGCCGAAGAGGGCCGGCGCACCTACGGCGATGTCATTCCGAGCTATCTGCCCGACCGGCGCATCATTGTGATGAAGCAGCCCATCGGGGTGGCCGCGCTGATCACGCCCTGGAATTTTCCGAATGCCATGATCACGCGCAAGGCCGGACCCGCACTTGCGGCAGGCTGCACCGTGGTGATCAAACCGGCTTCGCAGACACCGTTTTCGGCACTGGCCATTGCCGAACTGGCGGCGCGGGCAGGCATCCCAAAGGGGGTGCTCAACGTTGTCACTGGAAGTGCACGCGCTATTGGCAGGGAAGTGTGTGCTAACACTACGGTGCGCAAGCTGTCGTTTACCGGCTCGACTGAGGTCGGCCGTGTGCTGATGCGCCAGTGCGCAGACACCATCAAGAAACTGTCGCTGGAACTCGGCGGCAACGCGCCCTTTATTGTCTTCGATGATGCGGATCTCGATGCGGCGGTCGAGGGTGCGCTGGCCAGCAAATTCCGTAATACCGGCCAGACCTGTGTCTGCGCCAATCGCCTGTATGTGCAAAGCGGGGTGTACGACGTGTTTGCTGAAAAGCTCGCGGCAAAAGTGAAAGCATTCAAGGTTGGTCCCGGTACGGAGGCGGGCGTGAATATCGGTCCGCTGATCGATGCCAATGGTCTGGCGAAAGTCGAGGAGCATGTTGCCGATGCACTCGCGGGTGGCGCGCGCGTCGTTGCGGGCGGACAACGCCATAGTCTTGGCGGATTGTTCTACGAGCCGACCATACTGGCGAATGTCACGCAGGCGATGAAAGTGGCGAGCGAGGAAACCTTCGGCCCGGTGGCACCGCTGTTCCGATTTGATACGGAGCAGGAGGCGGTTGCCATGGCAAATGACACCCAGTTCGGCCTTGCCGGTTATTTCTACAGTCGCGACATCGGTCGCATTTTCCGCGTGGCCGAAGCGCTCGAGGTGGGTATGGTGGGCGTGAACAGTGGCATGATTTCCACCGAGATCGCGCCCTTCGGCGGTGTGAAGCAATCGGGCCTCGGTCGCGAAGGATCGAAGTACGGCATTGAGGAGTATCTTGAAGTGAAGTATGTGCTGCTGGGTGGATTGAATTCCTGAGGGGAGAGGTCATGTCGGTGAGCATTGAACGCGATGTTGTGTTTGGCAAAGGTGGCAGCCGCGATCTGCGCTGTGATGTGTATCGGCCCGCAGCTTCAACGCATCGCTCTGCGGTGCTGATGGTTCATGGTGGCTCGTGGATACGCGGCAACAAATCGGCGATGCAGGAGCAGATCGACTGCCTGGTCAGTCGCGGCTATGTGTGCGTTGCGCCGGAATACCGCTTCCTGCAGGAAGCGCCTTGGCCGGCACAGATTCATGATGTGAAGGCGGCCATGCGCTGGTTGCGCGCGAACGCCAAACGTTTGAATGTCGATGCAGAAAAAATTGCAGTGCTGGGTAATTCCGCGGGTGCGTATCTCGCATTGATGCTCGCAGCGACGCCCGGCGTCGCAGAATTTGAAGGCGATGGTGGCAGCGCCGGTGTGGCCACGCATGTTGCCGCCTGCATCGCGGTTTATCCGCCGGTGCTGTTCTACACCGGAAGCGCGCGCACCTCGGGTGCGGTACCTGCGTCCGGACTGATGGGGGAGGGTGCCACCGACGCTGCGGCACTCGCGGCCAGCGCCACCACCTATGCGCGCAAGGACTTCCCGCCCACCTTTTTGCAGCACGGCACCGGCGACAAGGTGGTGCCCGTGACCGCCAGCCTGCGCATGTATGAGGCGCTGGCCAAGGTCAGGGCGCGTGTCGACCTGCATCTATACGCCGAACAGCCGCATGGCTGGGCCCGGACGCCACAATGGGTGGAACACACCATGGTCGAAGCCTGGGTTTTTCTGGACCGCTATGTTGCGAGTCCTGGAGCTTGGGCGCCCACCGAAGGCTAAAAAATACGCCGATGGCGTAGTTAATACCTTGTAGATTACCTTTCCGTGTTGATCTACGGGAAGAGATCAGAATGATTGTCCCTTGAATTGTTTCACGTGGAACACCTTTCGGGCATCTTTTCCGGAATGTTCCACGTGAAACAAGGCTTCATCCCCATCCCTTAAATCCCTATAATCGCGCCTTCACTTGGGGCGCACTTCATGCTTTTTCCAACGGAATTCGATGTCATTGTGGTTGGCGGCGGCCATGCCGGCACCGAGGCGGCGCTCGCCTCGGCTCGGGCCGGCTCGAACACGCTTCTCCTGACCCACAGCATCGAAACCCTGGGGCAGATGTCCTGCAACCCCTCCATTGGCGGAATCGGAAAGGGTCATCTGGTCAAGGAGGTGGATGCCCTGGGCGGCGCCATGGCGATTGCCACGGACGAGAGCGGCATCCAGTTCCGCATCCTGAATTCCCGAAAAGGCCCAGCGGTACGTGCCACACGCGCCCAGGCTGACCGTCTGCTGTACAAGCAGGCCATCCGCTCCCGGCTGGAAAATCAGCCGAACCTGACCCTGTTCCAGCAGGCCGTGGACGATTTGATGCTGGAAGGCGACCGGGTCGTGGGCGTCGTCACCCAGGTCGGCATCCGATTCCGGGGGCGGGCGGTGGTGCTGACCACTGGCACATTCCTGGCCGGCCTGATCCACGTCGGGCTGCAGAACTATCCGGCTGGCCGGGCGGGCGATCCGCCGGCGATCAGCCTGGCGGCCCGGCTGCGCGAACTCAAGCTGCCCGTCGGCCGGCTCAAGACCGGCACGCCGCCACGGCTGGACGGCCGGACCATCGATTACTCGGTCATGCAGATACAGCCGGGGGACGACCCGGCGCCGGTGTTTTCCTTCATGGGCCGCCGCGACATGCATCCCCTGCAGCTGCCATGCTGGATCACCCATACGAACGAACGCACCCACGACATCATCCGTGGTGGACTGGACCGCTCGCCCATGTACACGGGGGTGATCGAAGGCATCGGTCCGCGCTACTGCCCGTCCATCGAGGACAAGATCCACCGTTTCGCCTCCAAGACCAGTCACCAGATTTTTCTGGAGCCGGAGGGGCTGACGACCCACGAGGTCTACCCGAACGGCATCTCTACCAGCCTGCCGTTCGATGTGCAGCTGGAACTGGTGCGCTCCATGCGCGGCCTGGAAAACGCTCACCTGTTGCGGCCGGGCTATGCCATCGAATACGACTACTTCGACCCACGCGGCCTGAAGTCTTCGCTGGAGACCAAGGCCATCGCCGGCCTGTTTTTCGCCGGCCAGATCAACGGCACGACGGGCTACGAAGAAGCCGCCGCCCAGGGCCTGCTGGCCGGCCTCAATGCCGCGCTGAACGTGCAGGGCAGGGATGCCTGGTGTCCGCGCCGCGACGAGGCTTATCTCGGCGTTCTGGTCGACGACCTGATCACCCGGGGCGTGTCCGAGCCCTATCGCATGTTCACCAGTCGGGCGGAGTACCGCCTGATGCTGCGCGAGGACAATGCCGATCTCCGGTTGACCGACATCGGCCGGTCGCTGGGTGTGGTCGACGATGTGCGCTGGGACGCTTTCAACCGCAAGCGCGATGCCATTGCCCGTGAACAGGAACGGCTGAAATCCACCTGGACTGGCCCGAAAACAATCGCTGCAGCGGACGGCGAACGGCTTTTCGGCAAGCCGCTGGAGCGCGACTACACGCTGCACGATCTGCTCAAACGGCCAGAAGTTAGCTATTACTCACTTATGGAAATAACCAAATCTGTCCAGGTAGTGGAAGACCCCATCGTCGCAGAGCAGGTGGAAATACAGGCCAAGTACGCGGGTTACATCAACCGCCAGCAGGACGAAGTGGAGCGGCGCGGGCATCAGGAAGAACTGGTCCTCCCGGCCGACCTGGATTACCGCACCGTGCGCGGCCTTTCCTTTGAAGCGCAGCAGAAACTCAACCAGCACAAGCCAGAGACGATCGGTCAGGCTTCGCGCATTTCGGCCATGACGCCAGCGGCGATTTCGCTGCTGCTGGTGCATATCAAACGCAGCCAGAAGGCGGCCAAAGCCGATCGTGCTGACGCTGAGAAACAGTCTGCTGCATGAGTACTGCGGTGGCTGAATCTTCCCTCGCTGCTGCGGCAAAAGATCTGGAGCGTGGCATCGCCGCGCTCAAACTGCCGCTCGAACGCGCCCAGCACGATCAACTGATGCGCTATGTCGCGCTGCTGCACAAATGGAATCGCGTCTACAACCTGACCGCTGTGCGCGAGGTTGAGCGCATGGTGAGCCACCATCTGCTCGACAGCCTGGTGATCCTGCCGCATGTCGAGGGAACGAGCGTGCTGGATGTCGGCACTGGCGCCGGCCTGCCGGGCATACCGCTGGCAATCGCGCGGCCGCAATTGCCGGTCACGCTGCTCGACAGCATCCAGAAGAAAACTGCATTCCTGCAGCAGGCCGTAGGTGAACTTGCTTTGAAGAATGTCACCGTTGTCTGCGATCGCGTGGAACTCTGGCAATCGCCGCAACGCTTTGATGTGATCGTGTCGCGCGCCTTCGCCGAGCTGGCGGATTTTGTGCGTCAGGCCGCGCATCTGCTTGCACCGAGTGGTGTGTTCCTCGCCATGAAGGGCGTGCATCCTGCTGGGGAAATCGAACGCCTGCCTGCCGGCTTCAGGGTGCAAAAAGTTGTCAAGCTCGATGTACCCGGCCTGGGTGCCGAGCGCCATCTGGTCTTCATAGAAGCGGAGCACACAGCATGACACGTACGCTGGCTGTCACAAACCAAAAGGGTGGCGTGGGCAAGACCACCACCAGCGTCAATCTCGCTGCAAGCCTGGCGCAGACCGGTCAGCGCGTGCTGCTGGTCGACCTCGATCCGCAGGGCAACGCCACCATGGGCAGCGGCATCGACAAGCGCAGCCTCGTGAACAGCGTGTATCAGGTGATCCTTGGCATCGCCACTGCGGATGCGGCGCGGCAGAAATCCGAATCCGGTGGCTACGATGTCATTCCCGCGAACCGCGAGCTGGCTGGTGCCGAAGTCGAAATGGTCGAGCTGGAACACCGTGAAACGCGGCTCAAATCGGCACTGCAGATCATTTCATCCGACTACGACTTCATCCTGCTGGATTGTCCGCCGGCGCTGAACATGCTCACCATCAACGGCCTGGTTGCCGCAGACGCGGTGATGATTCCGATGCAGTGCGAGTACTACGCGCTGGAAGGCCTGTCTGACCTGGTGAATACGATCAAGCGCGTACGCCAGCATCTCAACCCGAAACTGGAAATCGAAGGCCTGCTTCGCACCATGTTTGATCCGCGCAATTCACTCGCCCAGCAAGTCTCGGCACAGCTCCAATCGCACTTTGGCACCAAGGTCTACACCACGGTCATTCCGCGCAATGTGCGCCTGGCCGAGGCACCGAGCTTCGGCACGCCGGCGGTGACGCTGGACCGTGCCTGCAAGGGCTCACAGGCCTATTTGCAACTGGCCACTGAAATCATCGACCGTCAGGCGCTGGATGCCACGAATCGCGCTGCAGGAGCCACCACATGAAAAAGAATGCCCTCGGACGCGGCCTGGATGCCCTGCTTGGCAGCGATGACGACAAGCGGCCGGCCAAAGGCGATGCGCTTGCCACACTGAAAGTCGACCAGTTGCAGCCGGGCAAATACCAGCCCCGCACGCGCATGGATGAGACCTCGCTGGCGGAGCTGGCCGACTCTATCCGCAGCCAGGGCATCATGCAGCCCATCCTGGTTCGCGCCGTTGCCGGCGGGCGCTATGAAATCATCGCCGGCGAGCGTCGCTGGCGCGCCTCGAAAATCGCCGGCCTCGCCGAAGTGCCGGTGCTGGTGCGCGATGTGCCGGACAATGCCGCGCTCGCCATGGCGCTGATCGAAAACATCCAGCGCGAAGATCTGAATCCGCTGGAGGAGGCCGCCGGCATTCAACGCCTGCTGGACGAATTCAAGCTCACCCACGAACAGGCGGCGCAGGCGGTCGGCCGTTCACGCGCAGCGACCTCGAATCTGCTGCGCCTGTTGTCCTTGTCCAAGCCGGTGCAGCAACTGGTGTTCGAGGGCGCGCTCGACATGGGTCATGCGCGTGCGCTGATCCCGGTCGAAGGTCCGCGCCAGGCCGAAATTGCCAGGCAGGTTGTATCGCGTGGATTGTCGGTGCGCGAGACCGAGCACCTGGTGCAGCAGATCCAGCATCCGCCGGCCAGGGCCGGAAAAACGCAGCGCCCGCGTGACATCGAACGCTTCGAAGAAGAACTGTCGGAACGTTTTGGCACGACGGTGCAGATCAAGCCCGGCCCCAAGGGTTCGGGCCGGCTGGTGATCAACTTCATGAACGTCGAACACCTCGACGATTTGCTGTCGCGGTTCAAGGGCTGAACAAGAACAAATAGAAGCACACAAACAAATGCATCAAAGGAGAGGCCACAATGTTCTATGAAACAGGCGAAGACGGACTGGGCCATCGCGCGGCCGGCCTGAAGCACAGCCCGTTGAATGCCATCGTCGCGCCGCGGCCGATCGGCTGGATCAGCACCATTGGCAAGGATGGTGTGCCGAATCTTTCGCCCTTCTCCTACTTCAATGCGGTGTCCGCCCATCCGCCCATGGTGATGTTCGCCGCCAATGGCAGCCATGCCGAAGGCGGCAGCAAGGACAGCCTGCAGAACGTGCGTGATACCGGCGAGTTCGTCGTGAACATCTGCTCCGAGGAACTGGCCGCGCAGATGAATGATTCATCGACCGCCGCGCCGCGCGCCATCGACGAATTCAATGTGGCCGGACTGACCAAGGCGCCCTCGCGTATCGTCAAGGCGCCGCGCGTGGCTGAAGCCCCGGCCCATCTCGAGTGTCAGTTGATCAAGATTGTGGAATTGCCGATGTCTTCAACCGGTGAGCAGAACAACACCGTGATCGGACGCGTAGTGGCGGTGCATGTCCGCGACGAATTCATCAGGGACGGGCGCGTGGACACCGTGAAAATGCGCCCTGTCGGGCGTCTGGGCTATTTCGACTATGCCGTAATCTCGCAGTCGTTTGAAATTCTGCGTCCGAGCTGGCCGCTGAAAAAAGCCGGCCAGCGCTGAAGTCTTTCATGAGGGGATGCCCCTCATGAAAGTTGTTTCTCAGCCGACGTGCTTGGCCAGGAAGGCCAGCGTGCGCTCTCGTGCCAGTTTCGAAGACTCCGGATGGTACGAGCCGCGATGGTCGCACGTGAAGCCGTGGCCCGCACCCGGGTAGACATGCAGCGGAATAGCCGGATGGGCGGCCCCAATGGCATTCACCTTCTCCATCGGGATACCCTTGTCTTCGCCACCGAAATGGAACATGACAGGGATTTTCGGCTGTTCGTTGATCGCGTCAAAAATGCCACCGCCGTAGTAGGGAACGGCACAGGCCAGGCCCGCTACCTTTGCAGCCGCCATCCATGCGACCGTGCCACCCCAGCAATAGCCGGTAACCCCGACTTTTCCAGCAGATTTGATGCGATCCAGTGCAGCAACGGTGTCAGCGAGGGTGTCTTCCCACTTGAGTTGTGCCCGGATTGCCCCGCCAGCCTTGATGTCGTCCGGCTCGTAGGCGACTTCGAAATTGCGCTGAACACGGTCGTAATAGGCGGGGCAGATGGCCAGATAGCCGTCGCTGGCGAAGCCGTCGGTGACTTCGCGCATGTGGCTGTTGACGCCGAAAATCTCCTGCACCACGATCAGCCCACCCTTGGGCTTGCCCGCCGGTTCGGCCAGATAGGCTGCAAAAGTGTGCCCGTCAGCGGCCTTGAGTTCGATAAATTTGCCCATTTTTGTATCCTTGTTTTGGTTGGTTCCAAGCCCGACAAGCATAGCATCGGTGTGAAAATTCGCGCTATTGCCGAATACGGACAGGACGCTGTTTAAGGCGGGAATGAAATTTATGCATCGTCAAATGAAACAAAATACTTTAAACTTCTGCGCTTTCAGCGAGACCCCTAGCGTGTCGATGGCAGGGACAGGGCGCACCAACAACCGCATCTGGCGGGAAGCACGGCGTGTCCTGATTGCCCAGTCAGCACTCGGCATGCTTGCTACTTGTATCGCAGTTGCTGTCTGGGGCTGGACGACCGGTGGCTGGGCGCTGATGGGAGCGCTTGTTTGCGTAGGGCCGACAGCGTTGCTGGCGGTGCGCCTGAATGTGGCGGCCCGCCCCGGGGGAAACTTCGGCGCAGCGCTTCTGGCAGGCGAACTCCTCAAGGTGGGGCTGGTCGTGGCGCTGCTGATGCTGGCCTACGCGCTGAGTGGCAAGACACATTCGCTGGCGGTGTTGCTGGGATTCATCGCTGCGGTACAGGGACATTTTTTTGCATTGATCTTTACTGA
>CAMCYY010000101.1 GCA_945885335.1 Bordetella parapertussis | reverse complement strand
CTTGAGACCAGTTTCGCGCGCAATCGCCGTCAGGCGCGCCTGCTCGGCCATGCGCTCGGGCTTGCCGGTCTCGCCATAGCCCGAGGCGAAGATGACGACACCGCCGACTTTTGCCTCGGCGCATTCGAGCACCGCGGATTCGACCGCTTCGCGCGGCACGGAAAGCACCACACAGTCCGGACTTTCCGGCAGCGCCTTGATCGAGGCATAGCAGGGGGCGTCACCGATCTTGTCGTAGCGCGAGTTGACGCGATAGATCGTGCCGGTGAAGCGCGCCGCGTTGGCGATGGTGCGGGCGCCGAATGACTTCGGATTCGGGGATGCGCCGTAGATGGCGATGTGTTTCGGATTCAGCAGGCGTGCCAGATCCCGATGCTGGTAAACGGGGCGATAGGTGCTGCGCGACGAAGCGGTCATTTCCAGAGTCCCTGCAGAAAGTTCCAGAAGGTGCCGTCGCCGGGACCCATCCCCAAGATTCTCCCAAGGGCAGGTCATTGTTGTAATTGGCGAAAACGGTGCGTAATTATGCCATTTTCGGACGGCTGACGCCGGCGGACTGCGGGGGGATTCTCTTGGAAATGCGTGACAATTCATGAACGACCGGCGCTGCTGCATTGCGCTGCGTAATGTACTCGGGCCCCTTCGGAAAGAAGGGGCCCAGCGTGGAGTTTCAGTCCTTGTGTATCAGGCCTTCTTCACAATCAACGCATCCACAGCAGCGATGCTTGCGCCGGCGCAGGTCAACGGGTTCGCATCCGGCTCGGCGATCAGCGCGCCTGCGCCTTGACCTTGCGTTTCTCCGGCAGGATGGGCAGGGTGCCGATCACATTCTTGCCCTCCAACTGATCCAGGTCGGCCGCCGACAGGCCAAGGATGCCCTGCAGCACTTCAACGTTGTATTGCCCCAGCGTGGGTGAGGGGCGGGTGACTGTGTACGGTTCGCCGTTTTCGCGGAATGGCGCAGAGGGCTGCCGGTGCATGCCGACATGGGCGCGCTCCACCTGCTGCCAGAATCCCCGGGCCTGCAGTTGCGGTTCACTCGGCAGGTCGCCGGCACCACGCACGACGCCGGCCGCCACGCCCGCCGCCTGCAAGGCGTTCATGGCGGCATCTGCGTTCTGTGATTGCGTCCATTGCGCGATGGCGGTCTCCAGTTCGGCTTCGCGCTGACGGCGGCCGGCAGCCGTTGCGAGCGCTGCATCGCGTGCCAGGTCATCGCGTCCGATCACGCGGCACAGCGAGGGCCACAGGGCATCGCTTGTGACGGCAACCATGAGCCACTGGTCTTCACCACTTTGTTTGTCGGTACAGCGGAACACGCCATGGGGCACATGCAGCGGATGGCGGTTGCCCTGGCGCGGTTCGATGCGGCCATTGGCTGATTGCGCCAGCGCCCAGACCGCGGTCAGCGGCAGCATGGACTCGACCAGCGAGAGGTCGATGAACTGGCCCTGGCCGGTGCGCTTGCGATGTAGCAGCGCGGTGAGCAGTGCGGCGCTACCGTTCCATCCACCCATGGGGTCGCCACCGGCGGGGTGCGTCTGCACCGGCACGCCGCCGTCATATCCGGCCATGCCCGGCAGGCCCGAGCCCTGTTCCAGCGTCGAGCCGTAGGCGCGCAAATCTGACCACGGGCCGCTGGAACCGTAGGCCGACATCGACATCATGATGATGGACGGATTGACCTCGGCAAGGCGCGGATATTCCAGCCCGAGCTTGCGCAACACGCCGGCGGAGTTGTTCTCGAGCAGTGCATCGGCGGTGCGGACCAGTTCCTTCAGCAGACGCACGCCTTCTGCAGAAGTCAGGTCGAGCGTGATGCCGCGCTTGCCGCGCTGCAGGAAATTGAAGCGCTCGCTTTTCTCATACAGCACGCGCTCGATGGCATCGGGGTCCTTGTCGAGGCCGCGCCACCAGTCCGGATACTGGCAGGCCTCGACCTTGATCACGTCGGCGCCGAGGTCGGCCATGTTGCGGGCCGCCAGTGGTCCCGCCCAGCCCATTGACAGGTCAATGATGCGCAGGCCTTCCAGCGGACGCGAATTTGACTGACCAGCAGGGGATGAGCGCCGGCCGCGCGGCGGTGTTGCACGCGGGATCGCTTCCAGCATCTGCGCGGTGTGTTCGCCGGCAGCGGGCACACGGCCGCCATGTAGCGGTGGTGTTGCAACAAGGTGCAGCGGCGATCCAGGCGCTTCGGCGGTGCGTTCGCCGATACTGATCGGGACAATGGCGCCGCGCTGTCGCAGCACTTCGGTCTGGAGCAGTTCGGCCATGCTCGGCACGATGGCAAAGGGCAACTTTAGTCTCAGCGCGTCCTCGAACCATTCGGCAGCAGTGCGCTGCATCAGCACCGCGCCGAACACCGGTTGCAGCTTCTGACGATTAACGCCGCGATCCAGTCCGAACAGGTATTGCGGATCATTGCCCAGTTCCGGCCGGCCCATCAGTTCGCACAAGGCGCTCCATTGCTGCGGCGTATTAGTGGTGATGCCGATCCAGCCCTGTTTGCAGGCGAAAATGCCCATACCGCCGCTGGCACTGAAGCTGTTGATGCCCAGCCGTCGTTCGATGCCATCCGGCGGTAGTTGGGCCACCTGCAGTTCCATTGCGGTGACGTTCGCCTCGAACACGCTGACCTCGAATTCGCGTCCTTCGTCACCGTTGAGCCGGGAGATCAGTGCGGCTACGATGGGAATGTAGGCCGCCAGTCCGCCGACCACGGCGGATTGGTAATCGGGGAGGGCGAGGGGCGGGCCCTCAGCCGGCCCCACTACCTTGACCAGGCCTGCCAGCGCCCGGCAGATGGCATCGGTGCTGGCAAAATCGCGATAGGGACCGGACTCGCCGAACCATTCGACGTCGGCAATAACAAGATGCGGGTGCCGGCGTCGCAATGCATGGCGATCCAGTCCGCAGGCCATGCGTTGGTGCCGGCTCAGTCCGTCGATCAGCACGTCCGCACCGCCGAGAAGCTGCTGCAACTGCGCGGCATTGGCCGTGTCAGCGCAGTCGAGGGTGATGCTTTTCTTGTTGTAATTGAGCCAGGCGAACCAGGCGCTTTCCTGGCTGCCACCGGCATCGATGAAGGGAGGTTCACGGCGCAGCGGGTCGCCGCCGGGCGGCTCGATCTTGATGACCTCGGCGCCGAAGTCGGCGAGCAGCCGGGCGCAGTAGGCGGCCGCAGGCAGGCTGCCGATTTCAATCACCCGGTATTGGCCAAGCGTCATTGTTTCCTCCTCGTTTTACGCCCTGCGGGTCTGATGACCCGTTTTTTTTGTTCGGCGCTGCGCGCACTGTTTGGTGGGCGCTGGACTCAGTGTAAGCGAAGCCCCAAGGATTCGTCCAAACCGCGGCAGGATGATGGCGGGGCGGTCAGGCCTTCTTCACAATCAGCGCATCGACAGCGACGATGCGTGATCCGGCGCAGATCAGCGGATTGACGTCCAGTTCGACGATCAGCTCGCGCTGATCGTCGGCGAACTCCGCGAGCCGCACGATGATTTCGGCCAGCTTGTCCTGATGGACCGGTTCCGAGCCACGGAAGCCCGTGAGCGCCGCCTTGCCCTTCAACTTGCCCAGCATCGCCTTCGCTTCGTTCTGCGTAATCGGTGCCAGTTCGAGGGCGGTGTCCTTCAGCAACTCAACGAGCACGCCACCCAGGCCCGCGACGACCAGCGGCCCGAACAGCGGGTCGATTTTTGCGCCGACCATGATCTCGGTGCCCGAGGGCGCCATCGGCTGCACCAGCACGCCGTTGATTTTTGCGTTGGCGTTGTATTTGTTCGCGTTCGCCATTACAGCGTCGTAGGCGGCTTTCACGTCCTCGGTCGTCTTGAGGTTGAGGCGAATCACGCCGGCCTCGGTCTTGTGCGGGATGTCCGGCGATTCAACCTTCATTGCCACCGGAAGGCCGAGAGCGGTTGCAGCTTTGACTGCCTCATCGACGCACTGCACCAGCTTCTCTTCAACCACCGGCACGCCGTAACAGGCCAGCACCTCCTTGGCCTCACGCTCGGTGAGGGTGGTGTTGTTCGAGGCCTTGATCAGCTGTGCAGCCTTGTCCTTGGCGTCTGGCGCAGAAAGGCGGATGACCTTGCGCTCGCCATACTTTTCGTAAGCGATGCGCTTGTCGTCACGCCAATGCCAGGCGGCAATCGCGCCAAAGCAGCGGTTGATTTCATAGAACCAGGCGAAATGCGGATTCGCCTCGGCCTCGAAGGTGCCCGGTCCGCCCAGCCAGCCGCCGACAAAAGTGAGGCAGACCGGCTTGCCGGTTTTTGCTGCGACCGCGGCAACGCCTTCGCGGCGCGCCAGCGAGTCCGGCCGCAGCGCGGCCTGCGGGAACACCAGCGTGCAGTACATGTCATCGCCCAGCATCGCCTCGATGCAGGCAGGCAGCAGCTTGGGATCGTTCTGCAGCGCCGTGGTGACATCGCACGGGTTGCGCGAGGAGCCGTATTCCGGAATGTTTTCTTCGAGAATCTTCTTCACTTCGGGGCGCGGCTGCGGCAGGGCCACGCCATGGCGTTCGGCGATGTCGGCGCAGGCGATTGCAGCGCCGCCGGACGAGGCAAGTACGGCCACGCCGCGCGACACGGGACGGCGCGGTGCTTTCGCAAAAAAGGCCGCAGTCTCCATCATGGCCTCGACGTTGTCGACCAGGATGATGCCGGCGCGCTCGCAGGCGGCGATCCACGCTGCCGGGCCGCCGGCCAGCGAGCCGGTATGCGACATCGCCGCAGCCGCGCCTTCTTCGCCGACGCCCAGCTTGTAGGCGATCACCGGCTTGTTGTGCGCCATGGCGATTTCTCCGGCCTGCACCAGCTGCCACGGGTTCGTCAGGCCTTCGAACAGGCAGGCAATCGATGCGCAGGCCGGGTCTTCGGCGAGGTAGGCAATGCAGTCGGCGATGTTGACGTCGCAGGCGTTGCCGGTGGCCAGCATGTGGGTGATGGGAACGCCGCGCCGCGCCGATTGCGCCAGACCAAAACCCATGGCCCCCGACTGGCTGACCAGGCCGACACCACGTTCAGGCACATCGCTGCCAAATTCAGTGCGCGAAAAGGAGGCGACCACGCGCGCTGGAAGATTGACAAAGCCCAGGCAGTTCGGCCCGATGATCTTGAGCCCGGTCTCCCCGGCGATTCGGGTCATGTGCTGTTGCAGCACGATGTTTTCCGGCTTGCCGGTTTCCAGATAGCCCGAGGCAAACACAATGGCGCCGCCGACGCCGCCCTGGCCGCATTCAACGAGCGTCGCATCGACCGCGACGCGCGGCAGCGCGACGATGGCGCAGTCGGGCACTTCAGGCAGTGCAGCGATGGACGGATAGCAGGGGTGCTCGCCGATCCTGTCGTACTTCGGATTGACCCGGTAGATCTTGCCGGGATACTTATCCAGTTGCTCCAGTGAACGCGCGCCCAGCGATGTCGGGTTGGGGGAAACGCCGAACACCGCGATGCTGTTCGGGTTGAACAGGCGTTCCATTTCATTGTGGCGATACACGCCGCGCTGACCTGCTGTCATGTCATGGTCCTCAGAGAGTGCGGGGGCAGGGTGGCCGTCCTGCTCGTCCTGCGAATGTTGCGGTTCGTTTTTGTTCGTTCCGGGATCCGGTTCGAAGCATCGCGGCTCAGGCGCCCGGTGCCGGCCGGGGTTCGCGGGGGCTGTTTCCCCTCTTGCCCTCTTGTATTGACGACTCGTCCAGTGCGGCTAGCGCCAGAGCTTCCACCATGGTGTGGAATTGTCGGTGGTTCCCTTCAGGTACGCGCTGTTCGGGAAATTCTTGCGCATGACACGGTCCGCATCGTCGCGCAGATCGTTCATGCCGAGCGCGTCGTAGCTCTTCACCATCAGGAACAGGGCTTCCTCGGTGGCCGGCGTCTGGGGGTAGGTTTCCAGGGTGTACTTGGCACGTGAACTGGATGCGACATAGGCGCCGCGCTTGTAGTAATAGCGCGCCACATTGGTTTCGTGTTCGGACAGCAGGTTGACCAGATACTTCATGCGAAGCAGCGCGTCGGGCGTGTACTTGCTCTCGGGGAAGCGCACCGAGAGGTCCTTGAAGGCATCGAAGGCCTCGCGCATTGCCTTGGGATCGCGCTCACTCTGGTCCAGCGCCATGATCTTGCCAAGCAGTCCGAGATCCTGGCTGAAATGCACCAGCCCCTTCAGGTAATAGATGTAATCGACGTTGGGGTGGTTGGGGTTCTGCTTGATGAAACGGTCGGCGGCGGGGATGGCGGACTCGACATCACCCTTTTTGAAATAGGCGTAGGCGACATCCATCTGTGCCTGCTGGGCGAAGCGCCCGAACGGATAGCGCGCCTCGAGTTTTTCGTAATACTTGACGGCGGTTTCGTAGTTTCCAGCGTCGAGCTCGCTCTTGGCTTCGCCGTAAAGGCGCTGGGCGCTCCAGCCGATGGTTTCGTCCCTTTCAGTGCCCCACAGGCCGCAGCCCGAAAGGAGCAGCGGAAGAAGGAGGGCGATCAAGATGATTCGGGCTAAACTACGTTCCATGGCAAGACACCAGAGTGTGAGTAGTGATTATACCGCGACCCCGGTTGAACCGAAGGATGTCCCGGCGAATGTCGATGGGGGCGGACGCCGGGAAATGAAGGTGCCGGTGGATCTGGCCGGGCTGCGGCTGGACCAGGTGCTGGCGCAGATGTTTCCGGAGCATTCGCGCAGCCGTCTTACGGCCTGGTTGCGCGATGGCCACATCCTGGTGGATGCCGGCGCGGGGCAGCAGCGCCAGAAGGTCTGGGGCGGAGAAGTCATTGCCCTGCTCGCCACTCCGCCCTCAGCCGGAGACGCCACCGATGCGCAGCCCGAGGACATCGCTCTCGAAGTTGTGCACGAGGATGCCGTGGTCATGGTCGTCAACAAGCCGGCGGGGCTGGTGGTGCATCCGGGTAGCGGTAATTGGCAGGGCACGCTGCTCAACGCGCTGTTGCACCATGCCCCGCAACTGGCTGATGTGCCGCGCGCCGGCATCGTGCACCGTCTCGACAAGGACACCAGCGGCCTGATGGTGGTGGCCAAGACCCTGACTGCGCAGACCACGCTGGTGCGCCAGATGCAGGCGCGCACCGTGAAGCGCGAATACCTTGCCATTGTGCACGGTGTGGTGCGCGCCGACGGCAGCGTCGATGCGCCGCTGGGCCGCGATCCGCGCAACCGCCTGAAGATGAGTGTCATCCCCGGTGGCAAGGAGGCACGCACCCATTACCGTACCCTGGAGCGCCTCACCGCGACAACGCTTGTGGAGTGCTCGCTGGACACCGGGCGAACCCATCAGATCCGTGTGCACATGCAGTCGCTGGGCCATCCATTGGTTGGCGATCCGGTATATCGCGCCGGACGGCCGTCGCTGGCCGGCACGGTGAGCAGCACGGTGCTGGAAGTCATTGCGCGTTTTCCGCGGCAGGCCCTGCATGCAACGCGGCTGGCCTTCGTGCATCCGGACAGCGGAAAGGTGCTGCACTTCGAGGCAAAGCCGCCGGCGGACTTCGAGGCGCTGCTCAAGGCGCTGCGGAAGGCGGATTGATGGGGCAGGTGTTTTCAGCACCGCCGCAATGGATTGTCCCGGGCTGGCCTGCACCAAAGCGCGTGCGCGCGCTTTGCACGACGCGTCATGGCGGCGCGAGCGGCGGAATTTATGGAACGTTCAATGTTGGTGTGGCGGTCGGGGATGATCCGGCACTGGTTGCGGAGAACCGCGCCCGGCTGCGGTCCCTGCTGCCCGGTGATCCGGTGTGGCTGAAACAGGTGCATGGCACGCGTGTGGTCAACGCGGACGAGGTTCATTCAATTGTCGAAGCCGATGCCTGCATGACGCGTTCCGCTGGCACGGTGCTGGCGATTCAGGCGGCCGATTGTATGCCGGTGCTGCTGGCGGATCGCTCCGGCAGTGTCATTGCCGCAGCGCATGCGGGCTGGCGCGGCCTGGCCTCGGGCGTGATCGAAAACGCCGTGGCCGCGATGAACATTGCGCCCGCCAATGTCCTGGCCTGGCTGGGTCCCGCGATCAGCGGAGCGGCCTACGAGGTCGGGCAGGATGTGCACGATGCCTTCACCGGGGCTGATCCGGCGGCGGCCACGGCATTTGTTGCGCATGGCCATGGCAAATATCTTGTTGACCTGTACACGCTGGCACGGCAGCGCCTGGCGCGTCTGGGTGTGGCGTCCGTGCATGGCGGCGGTTATTGCACCTTTGGCGACGCAGACCGCTTCTACTCCTATCGCCGCGAAGGCATCACCGGGCGCATGGTTGCGCTGATCTGGATCGAGTGATGCGGCCAACCTGGGGCGGGCAGATATACTCGGGCTTCGATTCAAAACAACAATCAACATGAAAATTCTCGTCACCGGCGCCGCCGGCTTCATCGGTTACCACCTCTGCCAGCGCCTGCTGGCGCGCGGCGATACGGTCACCGGTATCGACAACCTGAACGATTATTACGAGGTGTCGCTGAAAGAAGCGCGCCTGGCGCAGTTGTCAGGGCAGGCTGGTTTTCGTTTCGAGCGCATGGACATCGCCGATCGCGACGGGGTGAGGCGCCTGTTCGAGGCGAACTGTTTTGATGCCGTGATGCATCTTGCCGCCCAGGCCGGCGTGCGTTACTCCATCGATCATCCGGAAAAGTACGTTGATGCGAACCTGGTCGGTTTCGCGAATGTCATGGAAGGCTGCCGGCAATCGAAGGTGGGGCACTTTGTGTATGCCTCGTCCAGTTCGGTGTACGGCACGAACCACAAGATTCCGTTCTCGACGAATGATCCGGTCGACCATCCGATGTCGCTGTATGCCGCAACCAAGCGCGCCAATGAGCTGATGGCGCATACCTATAGCCACCTGTTTGCGCTGCCCGCGACGGCGCTGCGCTTTTTTACGGTGTACGGCCCATGGGGCAGGCCCGACATGGCCCTGTTCAAGTTCACGCGTGCAATCCTGACCGGAGAGACAGTGCAGGTGTTCAATCGCGGCGACATGATCCGCGATTTCACCTATGTGGATGACATCGTCGAGGGAATTGTCCGCGTCATTGATCGACCGCCCGTGCCCGGCGGAAGCTATGACTCCCCGGCCACCAGCGCGGCGCCCTTTCGCATCTACAACATCGGCAACAACCAGCCGGTGAAGCTGATGCGCTACATCGAGGTGCTGGAGGAGAGCCTGGGGTACAAAGCGAAGCTGGAACTGCTGCCCATGCAAGCGGGCGATGTGCAGGCGACGCAGGCCGATGTCAGCGACCTGGAGCGTGACGTGGGGTTTCGTCCCACCACGACGGTGGAGACCGGCGTGCAGCGCTTCGTGGAGTGGTTCCTCCAGTATTACCGCCGCTAAGGTCGAGGGGGGGCAGGCCGGTATCGCCTCAGCCGCGCGGCGCCGTGATGAGGGTTCCCATGGGCAGCTCGGGTTCCCGGTCGGCGACGGCGAGCAGTACCTGCTCCAGATCGTCGAACACGTTTTCCCAGGACAGGCGTTCGGCCTGTTCGCGCGCGCGCCGGCGCATCGCGGGCAGGCAGGCGGGCGACTGCGCCATCCAGCGTGCCCGGGTAATGAATGCTTCGTTATCGTCGAACGGGGCAAGCACGCCGGTGTCGCCGTCAGTGATGTACTCGCGCGCCGCAGCGTAGTCGTAGGCCAGCACGGCGAGGCCGCTGGCCAGTGCCTCAACCGTGACGTTGCCAAAGGTCTCGGTGATGCTGGGAAACAGGAACGCGTCGGCCGAGGCGTAATGCGCGGCAAGATCTTCGCCGATGCGCATGCCGGCGAAGATCACGTCAGGGTTTGCGGCCTGCAGGGCGGCGGCTTCGGGGCCATCGCCGACCAGCACGATGCGCAGGCGCGGCTCGATGGTGCGCATCGCGCGCGCCGCCTCGATGAACAACTGCATGTTCTTTTCCGCTGCAACGCGGCCGACGCAGATCGCCACCGGCTCATCGCCTTCGCAGCCCCAGCTGCGGCGCAGCGCCGCGCTGCGCCGTTCTGGCGTGAACAGCGCGGTGTCGATGCCGCGCCCGACGATGGCCAGGCGCTCGAAGTCGAGCCCCGCCAGATCGCGGCGCATTTCACCGGTGGGCACCATGGTGCAGTCGCAGCGGTTATGCATCAGGCGCAGCGCGGCAGCGACAATGCCTGCCATCAGGCCGAAGCCGTAGTGGCGGCTGTAGGCGTGGAAGTTCGTATGGAAGTCAGAACTCAGTGGGATGCCAAGCTTGCGCGCGGCACGCACCGCAGCCCAGCCCAGCGGTCCCTCGGTAACCACATGCACCAGGTCCGGCGGATTCTCGCGCCAGGCGCGTGCCAGCGTGCGCGGCCAGGCAAGGCCGAGTTGCAGGCTGGAGTAGCCCGGAATGGGGATCGCGGAAGTCAGTTGCAGCGTGAGGTGTGCGTCGGAGACGCTTCCCGGCATTGCATCGTCCTGCTGGCGTGGCCGGATCAGATCAACGCGATGACCACGTGCGATGAGACCATCCACCATGAGCTTGATGGCGCGCGCAACCCCGTTGATTTCCGGCGGATAGGTCTCGGTGACGACTGCGATGCGCAGCGGTCGGCGGGGTTTTAGCGCAATCTTTATATCGTGCACAGTGACGCAGCATGCGGGTAGAACATGATCAGTTGATGAATGTTCGTTGAAGGATTTGTGACAGTTGGGGAGGCATGCCAGAGCATGAAACAGCCGGCAGGGTCGGGTGCTAGTCCGGCACTCATACGCAGGCATGGGTCTCACCGGAAGGAGGCCCGAAGAGCTAAGGAAGCGCTGATCAAGTCCGGAATTTCGGAAGCCTGCGCTGTGCTTCCCCCTGAAGTGAGGGATATACAAGGGGGGGGCATGCCCTCTTGTTCAGTTATTCCCTAAAGAATGCGATGTCCGTTGCGCCATGCGGCGGCAACGACGGGTACACCATGGCTCTGGCGCACGCGCAGGAAGTCGGCGCGTTTGTTGATGGCGATTTCGCCGCGATCCGTCAGCCCGGACATGTGTGCCGGCTGCATCGATACACAGGCCACGGCCTTGGGAAGGCTCCAGCCTGCATTTTCGGTCAACAGGAAGGCGGCATGCATCAGGCTGGCCGGTACGTAATCAGATGAGAGAACGTCGAGCAATCCTTCGCGGGCCAGCTCCAGCGC
>CAMCYY010000100.1 GCA_945885335.1 Bordetella parapertussis | reverse complement strand
TGCCAAACAGCCGGGGCTTTTTTCAGTCTTGCAAAAGAACCAGAAGGAACCGCCGTGCCCGAGGACGATTTCAAAACCATGCAGTGCGACCTGTGCCCCTTCATCTACGATGAGGCGGCAGGCCTGCCTGCCTACGGCATTGCGCCCGGCACGCGCTGGGAGGAGGTTCCGGCCGACTGGAACTGTCCGGTCTGTGCCACGAACAAATCCGAATTCAGCGAATTGAAGTTCTGAGCCGGCACGTCAAGACCTGGGCCGACGCATCCACAGCACCAGGCCGCTTAGTATCATTCCGCTGGCCAGCCAGAAGAATCCGCGCAGCCCGATGTAAGGCGCCAGCAGGCCCGCCACCAGCGGCGCGCCACCGCTGCCGATGTTCTGCAGCGCCGTTCCATAAGACAGGGCCCTGCCCTCCATGCCCTTGGGCGCGCGCTCCCTGACCATGCGAATCACCGTGGGCGGCAGTCCGGCGATGAAGACACCGAACAGCATGCGGACCACGGCAAGTTCCAGCGGATCCCGCACCAGCGGCAGGATGAGGCTGGTGGCGAGCCCACCGGCGAGCTGTATGCGCAGCAGCTTCGCCGGATCATGGCGATTCAGCAGCCGCCCCCAGACCGGCAGCGCGGCAATGCTGGCCACAGTGAGGCCCATCGCAGTAATGGCGATCCATGCCTCCAAACCCAGATTGCCAAAGCCCGGGCGCTCCTCGAGCATCTGCAGGGTGAGCAGCGATACAACGGTGTTGGAGCCGAACACCGTCGCTGCAAACAGGAAGCTCGTGTAATACAGCCGCCCCAGTTGCGACACCTGCAGCAGGCGTGTGAGGTCGGCGCGCAAATTGAAGCGCAGGGGATGATCCGGCCTGACATGGATTTCATGCACGAAAAACAGGGCCATCAGGCCTGCAATCACGATGGTGAGGCCGGTCACGGCGAACAGGATGCGGTGTTCGGGCAGAAAACTGATCAGGGCAGCGCCAGCCAACGGACCAATCATGGTGCCGATCCAGGCACCCGACTGCGCCAGGGCCAGCGCACCGCCCATGTGCCGCGATGGCGTGGTGGTCGCGATCAGGGCCATGCCCGCGGGGATGTAACCATTGCCCATGCCGATGACCGTCATCAGCAACAGGAAAAGCAGTGGATCTGTGACAAAGGTCAGCAGCGTGAAGCCGACGCCCATGATGAATGCAGCGCGCAGCACCATGCTCTTCCTGCCGTAGTGGTCAGCCAGCACGCCCCAGATCGGCGTCATGATGCAACTCATGGCGTAATACCCGAACATGATGGCACCGACCCACATGGCCAGCCGGTCCCCCACGCCCATGCCCTGCACCACCAGCGGCAAAAAGGCAAAGGCGGCAACCCAGCCGGCATTGAGAATCACATTGCCTGCGGTCAGGGTACGGGCATTGCGCTGCCAGTGCCCCTCGCCCGGAATCATGGCTTCCTGCGAATCGTTTTTCACTGCTCCTCGCCTGTTCTTCTGGTGCCCGGTGATCGAATCTGCCACCGTGGCGCCATCATGTTTTTAATGGTGCTGATCATCTCATGAAGCGCCCCCTGCCCTGATCGCGCTGCACCGGGCAGAGGGGTGTACCATTGGCATCACGGTCCGTAGAGACCATTTGCAGCACCAAAGGAGACCGTCATGACCCTCTGCTTTCGCAAACTCACGTCCTTGTTCGGGGCCGAGGTGACGCGCGACGGCAAGCCGCTGGATCTGCGCCAGGTGCACGACAGGGCCACCCTGGACGCCATCAACGCCGCCATGGACGAGTACACCGTGCTGGTGTTCCGCCAGCAGCCCTTTACCGATGCGGAGCAGTCCGAATTCGGCGAGCGCCTGGACGGCGGTCTGCTGGGCAAGACGGTATATGGCGGCACCCTCTCCAGCAAGCAGATGGGCAGCCCCAACGTGCGCGACATCTCCAACGTCGACGAGAAGGGCGAGATCCTGCGCGCAGACGACAAGAAGCGCATCTACCAACTCTCCAACCGGCTGTGGCATACCGATGCCTCCTTCCGCGAACCTGTAGGCCACTATTCGCTGCTGTCGGCGCGTGTGGTGCCGCCGGTACGCGCCGACACCGAATTCGCCGACATGCGCGCCGCCTGGGACGAGCTGCCTGTACAGGTGCAACAGCAGATCGCCGGATTGAAGGCCGTGCACTCCATCGCCTATTCGCGCCAGTTGCTGGGCTTCGAGTTCACACCCGATGAGCTGAAAAACATGAGGGGCGCGAAGCAACCGCTGATCCGCACCAACTCCCGCACCGGTCGCAAATCGCTGTACATCGCCTCCCACATCAACCGTATCCTGGACATGCCAATCCCGGAGGGCCGGCTGCTGGTGGCAGACCTGATGGCGCATGCCACCCAGTCCCGCTTCACCTACTGCCACGAATGGCTACAGGACGACCTGGTGATCTGGGACAACACCTCGACCATGCATCGCGGTCGTCCCTACGAAGACGGCAAGTACAAACGCGAGATGCGCCGCCTTACCACAGTGGAAATGCGCGCAGCCTGATAACGCCCCCTTACCAACGCACCATGCGCACCTGATAAATTTCCGAATATTGCAAGGAGACCCAACATGACCGTAAGCTTCCGCCCCCTGCATTCGCTGTTCTGCGCCGAAGTCACCCGCGATGGCAAACCCCTGGACTTGCGCCAGGTGCACGACCAGGAAACCCTTACCGAACTGCGCGACGGCATGGACAAGTACGGCGTGCTGGTGTTTCCGCAGCAGCCCTTCACGAACGCCGAGCAGCTCGCCTTCGCGCAGCGCTGGGACGGCGCGCTGCATGCCAAGCTGGGCAGCAATGTCGTGGACAAGAAAACGCGGCTGGGTAGCCCGGCCCTGGGCGACACTTCCAACCTGGGCATGGACGGCAAGATCCGCAGTCGCGAGGACAGACACCGCCTCTATTCGCTTGCCAACCGCCTGTGGCATACAGATGCCTCCTTCCGCGTGCCTGCGGGACGCTACTCGCTGCTTTCAGCGCGCATCATTCCCAAGGTCAGGGCCGATACCGAGTTCGCCGACATGTACGCCGCCTACGATGCGCTCGACGCGGCAACCAAGCAGCAGATCGACAAGCTGCAGGCCCATCACTCCATCGCCTACTCGCGCCAGACTCTGGGCTTCACGTTTTCCGAGCCGGAACTGGACAACCTGCGCGGCGCCGTGCAGCCGCTGGTGCGCACCAACCCGCGCACAGGGCGCAAGTCGCTGTACATCGCTTCGCACGCCAACAGCATCATCGACTGGCCGCTGCCCGAAGCGCGGCTGCTGCTGCTTGACCTGATGACGCATGCCACCCAGCCGCAGTTCTGCTACGGCCACGACTGGCGTGATGGCGACATGGTGGTATGGGACAACCTCGCCACCATGCACCGCGGCCGTCCCTACGACGACATCAACCACAAACGCGAACTGGTGCGCGTCACCACGCTGGACGCGGACCATGTGCCGGGTTCCGAGGCCAAGGTGCTCGACGATCTCGCACTGGTATAGACGTGGCAGGAGGCGGGTAGATCTGGCCTGGACTGCGATTTCGCTACCGCCAGCGGGATGACAATCCTGCCCGACCCGGTGGAGGTCTGATCGTCGCATCCTGATCCGGCGGCCTGACACCTGGGGCTGACCTGCGGTCTGGGTTAAAATCTGCGCCCGATGAATCGTCGCCATGAATCCGGTTATCGCAAGGCCTTATTTCAGGTGCCGCGGTGCGTGGCCCTACTCGTCACCACTCACAAAAGGACGCCTGACGCATGAGCCGAATCTCCCTTTCTGCCGCACTTGCCGCACTCGTCCTGTCTTCGGGCGCAGCTCAAGCACAGTTGCCCCAGGGTTATCCGACCAAACCCATCCGCGTAGTCGTGACCTCGGCTGCCGGTGGCGGCCTCGAAATCATCACCCGCATGGTGATGGAACGCGTCGGCAACCGTCTGGGCAAACCGGCCATCATTGACGTGCAGGCCGGCGGCACCGGCGTGATCGGTACGCAGATCGTGGCTGCAGCCGCTCCCGACGGCTACACCGTGCTCGGCACCGGCGACAGCCTGATCATCAACAACGTGATGAAGAAGCTGCCATTTGACATCCGCCAGACGTTGACGCCGGTGGCGCGCACGACGATCTCCTATTACATGTGGTTCGTGCACTCCTCGGTGCCTGCGAACAACGTCAGGGAATTCCTGGCCTACGCGAAAGCCAATCCGGGCAAGGTTAATTTCGCCACCTCGGGCACTGGAGGCGTAGCGCATCTGGGCACCGAACTCATCAAGACGCTGGCCGGCGTGGACATGGTTCATGTGCCGTACAAGGGCAATGGTCCGGCGACCGTAGACCTCGCAGCCGGCCGCGTGCAGATGATGTTTGGCGGCCTGTCGGCCATGCATCTGGTGAAAAGCGGCCAGCTCAAGCTGATCGGCGCGCTGTCACCGAAACGCCTGGAGCAATACCCTGACGTGCCGACTGCGGCTGAATCAGGGCTGCCCGGCTACGAGCTGTCCAACACCTATGCGGTATACGCACCGATCAAAACCCCGCCTGCGATCCTAAACCTGCTCAATCGGGAAATCGAAGTCGTGGTGCGCTCGCCCGAACTGATGGCCAAGCTCGCTGCCGACTTCGTTGACCCCGCGCCGCCGGCAACGCCCGACGAATTGAAGAGAATCGTCAACGCCGAAGTCGAAAGATGGGACGGCGTGGTCAAGCGCGGCAACATCAAGGCGGAGTAAACGCTACGCGGCGTGCCGAAAAAAAGGGCGCCCAAGGGCGCCCTTTCCTATTCAACAACTCCGGCATGGCTCAGGCGATTGCGTTTGCCTTGCGCAATTCGCTGATTTGCTGGTCCGTGTAGCCAATACCTTTCAACACTTCATCCGTATGCTGGCCTGGATCAGGCGAAGGCATGCGAATTGCCCGGCTTGACCCAGCGAATTGCAACGGTGAGGCAACGATCCTGATCTCGCCCAGCACCGGATGCTTCACCGGCTGCGCCATGCCGAGGAACTTGATCTGCTCGTCCGCGAACACCTTGTCCATGGTGTAAATCGGACCACAGGGCACGCCCGCTTCCTCCATGGCCTTGATCCAGTGGTCCATCGGTTGCTTCACGGTCACTTCCCCCATCGCGGCCTGCACTGCAATGCGGTCTATGAACCGCTCGGCCTTGGTTCCCCACTTGTGATCGGGAGACTTCCACTCCGGTTTGCCCAGGACGTCGCAGATTTTCAACCACATTTTCTGCGAACTGCCCGCAATGTTCAGGTGGCCGTCGCTGCAGGGATACACGCCAGTCGTGTCGCCGGTCGGATGCATGTTGCCTGCAGGCTTGGCCACATGACCGTCGATGAGGTAACGGGAGGCCTGGAAGTCCATCATCATGATGAGCGACTCCAGCAGGCTGGTTTGCACCCAGCGACCACGCCCCGTACGGTTACGTTCGTACAGGGCCATCATGATGCCAAGCGCAAGGATGTTGCCGCCCGTCAGGTCACCCACCGCGATGCCGGTGCGCATCGGACCGCCGCCAGGTTCACCGGTGACTGTCTGCAAGCCGGACATGCCCTGAACAATCTGGTCCACACCGCCGCGTTTGGAAATCGGCCCTTCCTGACCAAAGCCCGAATTGCTGCCCAGGATGATTTTTGGATTGACCTTCTTCAGGTCCTCATAGGACACCTTCAGTCGGTACTTCACATCCGGGCGCCAGTTTTCCACCACCACGTCGGCATCCTTCACCAATCGCATGAGCACAGCGTGGCCTTCGGGGGTCTTCAGGTTGAGGCGTATGGACTTCTTGTTGCGATGCAGGTTCTGCCCATCGAAGCCCCGGCGCTTCTCATTGTCACCACGCGCGTCCTCGGTGGGCTCGACCTTGATGACATCGGCACCGCAGTCTGCCAGGTGGCGCACGCAGGTGGGGCCCGCCCGGGCCAGACAGAGATCGATCACCTTCAGGCCTGTCAATGGCAACTCGGCTGAATCCATTGTGCGCTCCTTCTTTTGCTATTTGTCAATTTGCAGGGGCATGATTGCCGCTGCAACTGCTGCTCACTGGGTGCAACCCTCGACCGCAGGTCTCGCGATGAATCCCTGGCGACGCGTGAGAGTAGAACTCTCGAAGTGCATCGCCGAGACTCGATCTTTTTTGTGGCTTGATGCTATCACGGCCGTATGTTTCGTCGCATCCACAACACCAGACTCACCAGCGTCAGCACAATGGTCGCCGCAAAATAGCTGCGCAAACCGAACGCCGGACCGATCAGGCCAGCGAACAGGGGCGCGAGCCCCATGGCAATCAGCTGGCAGGACGATGCATACGATATGGCGCGAGCATCCATACCCGGCGGCGCATAGTCCTTGAGGAGGCGGATGATGGACGGCAGCATGGCCGATGCCGAAAGTCCGAAGACAATGCGCGCCAGCACCAGTTGCAGCGGCGTCTCCAGCACCAGCAGCGGCAGGTGCGTGATCAGCGCGGCGACCATGGCGAATGTCAGAACCCTGGCCGTTGAATAACGGTCAATCGCCCTGCCCCACAACGGCATGGCAATCACGCTGGAAGTGGCCAGCGCCATTGCCACCGCCCCCACCCAGAATGCTTCCGAGCCATATCCCGCCGGCTGCAACTCGAGCAGGTGCAGAGTATGGATGCTGAGAATGGTGACGTTGCCGTTCCACAGCACTGAAAACACGAAGGCCATCAGGTAAAGCGGCCCGATGCCCGGCACCGCCAGCAATTCCCGCAGGCTGCCCATCCACTGCGGCCGCCACGGCCCCTTCGCCACCTGTTTCGCTTCGCGGATGAACAGGATCACCAGGGTGCCGCCGGAAATAAGCAAGCCGCCGCTGATCCAGAACATCCAGTGCAATTGATCCATCCATGCGGCGAGCACCCCGCCCAGTGCAGGGCCCATGGTTCCACCGATCAGCGCACCGGTCTGCGCCGTCGACAGCGCGCGCCCCAGGCTTGACGGCGGCGTATTGGCTACCAGCAGGGCCATGCCCGCCGGCAGAAAACCATTGAAGAAGCCCACCAGCATGAACAGGCCGGCAAACCACCACGGCGACGGCGCGAATGGCAGCAGCAGCATGAACGTGCCCATGCCCAGCATGGCCCGCAACACCATGATCTTGCGACCGTAGTGATCAGCAATGCCGCCCCAGATCGGCGCCATGACAAAGCCGATAATGTAGAACACCAGCATCATCCAGCCCATCCAGGTCTCGAGGTGATCGCGCACCCCGAGGCTGCGCATCATCAGCGGCAGGAAGGGCCAGCACATGGCGAAGGCGAGACTTGCCAGCATGTTCGCCAGCGGCAGGACCAGGAGGTTGCGACGCCAGTAGGGAAAGCGTCGCGATTCTTCTTCATCGCCCGGATCTGGCGATACGACGACAGCCGATGCAGCGGTCATGTCCCGTCCGAACCGGATGGCCATTCGCGCCAGCCACTCAGCAGCGGAAAGTAGAGCCCGGGCTGGCCGCCGCCCAGGGCCGCTGTGTAGCGCTCCAGTTGTGCACGGTAGCGCGCCTGTTCGCGGTCAAGGTGGGCCTCGACATCCGCGCCCTCGTGTCCACCCGTCTTGTAATCAATGATGCGGCGACGCCCTTCGGCATCGGTGAACAGGCGATCGATGACCAGATGTCGCTGCACGCCATCGAGCACCGCCGTAATGCGGTACTCATTGCGGGCATCGCGCTGCGGGCCGAGCAGCCAGCGTCCGCGCTCGTCCTCCAGCGAATTGGTCAGTGCCGCCGCAACACGCCCGGCCGCAGTGGCAAGCCCGGACTCTTCCACGCCTTGCGCCGCCAGTTCATTGCGAAAAGCAGGCCGCAGGCCTTCGATGCGCGTGCGGTCCCAGCCTTTCATTTCGTCCTCGGCGATGTTCTGCAGCCAGCGATGCACCACACTGCCGACATGGCGCGCCGTTTCACCGGCCCAGGAGAATTCGATATCACCCGATGCGGCGGCCGCTTCACGCAAAGGCCAGGATGAGGCAGCGGGCACAGCAGGCAGGTGCCAGCCTGAAGGCAGGCGGCGCAGCAACTGGTCGATGACGGGCTCGGGCGATCGCGCTCCTGCAGGGGCTGCTGGCACACCGGCCGGGTTTTGCCCGAATTGCACTGCGGCTTCCTCGAATTTCGTTTCAACGGCGGGCCACAGCTTGGCCAGCAGCGAGCCACGCACCGGCGGCTTGAGTTTGCTTCCCTCCTCTCCTGACTTCAATGCAACATCGCCCAGCAGGTGCAGATGCCGGCGCGCCCGCGTCGCGGCCACATACAGCAGGCGCCCCGTTTCCAGACTCGCCTTGTCGCGATCCAGGCGCCGGATGTACTCGTAGATGGGATCGCTTTCGCTTCCCGAGGGATTGATCGGTGCCAGCAGCAGGCTGCTGTCCTGTCCGTGCGCATCATGCGGTGCAGCGCGCTCCAGCCAGATGAACAGTTGCCGCTCATCACTGCGTGTGCCATGCCCCAGACCAGGCACGATGACCGTATCGAACTCCAGGCCCTTGGCCTTGTGCATGGTCATGATCTGCAACTGATCGCCGGCGGACAGGTCAGGCTGGGCGTAGAGATTGGAAAGGCCTTGCTCAAAGGCTTCGGCATCCGGCAGACCACCTGAGCGCTCAGCCGCCTCTAGGTGATCGAAATAGACCCCGGCGTCTTCCAGTTCACCCGCATCAGCGCAGGCCGGACCACCCAGCGCCAGCCAGGCACCCTCAACGGCCTCGCGCAGACTGGTGCGAAACCGCTGTGCAAGACAGATGCCCAATACGCCTCGCGTGCGCTCCAGGCGCGCACGGCCGTCGGCCGAGATCGCAGCCAGGCGGGCTTCGTCAAGCATGCACTCCCACACGGTCCATTGGGTTGATGGCCCGGAGATGCCCGTCCCCATTGCCTCTACGGCCTCTACAGGCATTTCACTATTGAGCCCGGTGTCGCCTGACGCATGCCGGTCAACGCCGCACAGGGCATGCAGATCGGCCAGCGTCAGTCCGCACCAAGGTGCGCGCAGCACCGCCAGCCACGCCGGCCGGTCGGCCAGATGCGCGAGGGCACGCGTCAGCCCCAGCAGGTCCTGCACAGCCTGACGATGGCCCAGCGGTTCGATCTCGATGGCGCGAAATGCCAGGCCCGCGGTCTTGAGTGCCGGCACGATGGCCTTGAGGTGGCTGCGCGTGCGCACCAGTACAGCAATGCTGCCGGCGGGGTCTTCGGCTTGCGCGTTGCGCACCAGCTGCGCAAGCTGCGCGGCTTCGGCATCGACGTCTCCCTCGAAATGCGCGTGCACTGTCACTGCGCCTGCTTTGGCGGGATGCACAGCATCGGAAGGCGAATACGGTACGGCCCCCTCAGCTACGTTCTCCACGGCAGGCAGGACCTGGGGGAAGGCGGTGTTCACCCAGTCGACGATACCGGCCTGCGAACGGAAGTTCGTCGACAAGGTGAGGGGCTCGAGCAACACGCTGCCGATGCCCTCCTGCCTCGCCTTGAGGAAAAGGCCCACCTCAGCCTGGCGAAAACGGTAAATGGACTGCATGGGATCGCCAACCACGAACAGCGTGCGTCCGTCGTCCGCCTGCCAGCCGGCAGTCAGTCGCTTGAGCAAATCATATTGTGTGAAAGACGTGTCCTGGAATTCATCCACCAGCAGATGACGCACACGGTAGTCCAAGGACAGCATGAGATCGGTGGGTTCGTCCTCGCTGCCCAGCGCGACGAGGGCTCCCTGCGCGATTTCCACAAAATCGGCGCGCCCGGTAGCACCAAACACCAGCTTCAGTTCGCCCACTGCACGCGGCAAAAGCCGCGTGATGGCGTCCAGTGCATCCCACTGATCATCGCTGTACCGGGCCATCGGGAGGAGACGCAATTCTGCCAACGACTCGCGCAAACCCGACACATCCTTGAGGGACTCGATCAAGCGGCCGAGTCGCTCCTTCCAGTGCTTTGCAACCTCCTTGCCGGATTTGCCTTCTCCCGGTGGAAATCCCTGTCGCCTGTCCACCTTTTCGCGCCAATCGTCGTCGGCTTTCAACAATACAGCCGCGATGCCCAACCAGACCGACTCACTCAGAGAGGAGGGAAATGCGCCCAGATCAAGGCAAGCCGCAATCGCCGAATCCGACTCCGCGAGATTCGCTGCCGCGTAACACGCGATCCGGATCATTTCGTCGCGCGATCCGGCGGGATACAACTGCGATACTCGCCCGAATGCTGCCAGTCTCAAGTCCTGCAGGCTTTGTTCAAGCAAATGCCTGTCCCTGGCCTCATGCAGATGACGCAGCCAGTGGTCGCGCGTTTCCAGCATTCGGACAAGCAGCGAAACCGCGGTTGCCGTGTTGTTGTCCAGGTGGACCAGCAGTCGCGCGACATCGGCCGCGGCAGGATCATCTGCACTCTCCAATCGCGCCAGAGTGTTGCGTGCCGCCTCGGCATAAAGGCGTTCGCGCTCGGATGCATCCTCCACCGGCTCCGGTGGCGCGCCGAAGCGTGAGCTGACCGGCAGTTGCGCAGCGAGAAAAGCACACAGCGAATCGATGGTCTGGATGCGCAGCCGTCCCGGACTGGACTCCAGATGCCAATGCTTCGCCGCATCGCGCTCGACCACGGCGCGCGCCAGGTCCCAGGTGACGGCCTTGTGCGGCGTTTCAGGGCGCGGACTGTGTCGCGCTGCATCCAAAGTATCGGTAAGTCGCTTCTGCATTTCCGCAGCAGCCTTGCGGGTGAAAGTCATGGCGATGACTTCCTCGGGGCGCTCAACCCGGGCAAGCAACACCAGGGCGCGCTGGATCAGAAGCTCTGTCTTGCCCGAACCCGCCGGGGCCTGCACGATGAAGGACGTATGCGGGTCCAGCGCGCGACGGCGCGCAGCAAGATCGGGCATGCTCTGGATGAGGGCATCACTCATCGGCGCCCTCATCGACGTCATCGGCGTCATCGGCGTCATCGGCGTCCAGCCCCTCGCGACGTTCATTGATGCGGCACAACCCATGCAGATCG
Organism: Bordetella parapertussis; assembly: GCA_945885335.1. Taxonomy (GTDB): domain Bacteria; phylum Pseudomonadota; class Gammaproteobacteria; order Burkholderiales; family SG8-39; genus CAIYPG01. The sequence continues at coordinate 263 of CAMCYY010000100.1, read as the reverse complement.
CAATGCTTGCAGGTGTCGCGCTTCTTGGGGGCGACGAGTGCATCGCCCGCAGCAAAGCCCGCACCCAGGGCATCGAGCTCGTACCTCCAGCCGCCCAGCAACTCATTCCAGGACGCGTATAAAGCGGCCAGCCGGATACGCTTGTGCTCGGTAATCGGCTTCACGCCGGGTAGCAGGCCGTCCTCGCGGGCAATACCCAGGAAGCCCAGCTTGCCCACCTTGATCTGGGCATAGGCCACGGCGGCCACGTCCTCGCCGCGGGT
>CAMCYY010000099.1 GCA_945885335.1 Bordetella parapertussis | reverse complement strand
AAAACTCAGCATCGGTTACGGCGACCAGGGCATCCGCACGCTGATGGATCTGGTGGGGCCGTCCGTGGCCAAGGAAATTCTCTACACCGCGCGGCAGTACACCGCACCCGAGGCGCTGGCGATGGGCCTGGTGAATCGCATCGTGCCGGTGGCGGAACTGGAAAGTTATACCCGCGAGTATGCGGATGTGATCGCCAACAACGCGCCGCTGGCGATACTGAACGCCAAAACCGCGATCAATGAACTGGTGAAGGATGCGGCTGATCGCAACATGAAGCTGGTTGCTGAGCGTGCCGCTGCCGCCACCGGAAGCCAGGATCACATCGAAGGGCGCAACGCCTTTCTGCAAAAGCGAAAGCCGGTGTTCACGGGCAAGTAACGTTTTCTGGATGACTCTCACGATGCATCGGTGAGGTAACCAAAAGTCAAAGCAAATCCCCCCTGTCCCCCCTTTGACAAGGGGGAGACCCTCCGTTCGGGGAGTCTGATTAACCCAGCATCTGGTTCACCTCCTTGTCAAAGCAAATCCCCCTGTCCCCCCTTTGACAAGGGGGAGACCCTCCGTTCGGGGAGTCTGATTAACCCGGCATCTGGTTCACCCCCTTGTCAAAGGGGGCCGACTTGCCCGCATCGAAGATGAGGGCAAGCGGGGGGATTTGCTTAGGTTCCAGTAGTGTTCGGCGGCAGCGAGCATGCCCGCTGCAATGCAGGGCTTGTTTTTACTTCGCGCCGACCCGCGCGTTGAACTTCCTGAAAAAGTCTTCGGCCATCTTGCGCGCCACGCCGTCGATCAGGCGCGAGCCGATCTGCGCCAGCTTGCCGCCGACACTGGCCTTGGCGGTGTAGCTGAGCTTCGTGCCTTCGCCTTCGGGGGCGAGCGACACAGCTGCCGTGCCCTTGCCGAAGCCGGCCACGCCGCCCGATCCTTCAAAGGCAAGCGAATAGGAATTGGGAGGGTTCATGTCGAGCAGCTGCAGCTTGCCGGAAAACTTTGCCTTGACCGGTCCGATGGCGGCGACCAGACCGACTTTGAATTCGGTGTCCGAGACCTTCTCCAGCACGTCGCAGCCGGCGATGCAGTCCTTCAGCACTGCCGGGTCGTTCAGTGCCTCCCAAACCTGCTGTTGCGGCATCGGGATGAGTTGTTCTCCGGTCATGTCCATAGTGTTTCTTTCTTCAGCTGTGCTGATGCATTAAACAGAAAACGGGATTCAGGCCGCCTTTCGCCGCGGCATGCGCTCAGGCGGAGCGTTCATCACGGCCGCGAGTTCGATCAGGCTCTTGATGTTGTGCGCTGGCAGAAAGGCATCGACATGCGGCAGCATGGCGCGTATGCCGGCCGGGCGCGCCTCGAAACCATCGTAACGCAGCAGCGGGTTCAGCCAGATCAGGCTGCGGCAGGACTTGTGCATGCGTTCCATTTCACTGCCCAGGCCAGCGCCGACGTCGCCATCGAGGCCATCCGAGATCAGCAGGATGGTTGCATTCTGCGCCAGCACGCGGCGCGACCAGCGCAGGTTGAATTCGGTCAGGCACTGGCCGATGCGCGTGCCGCCCGACCAGTCGTTGATCATTTCCATCACCTGGGTCATGGCGATGTCCACGTCTCGGTGCTTCAGGTGGCGGGTGATGTTTGTCAGCCGCGTGCCGAACACGAAGCTGGTGACGCGGTCGCGATCGCTGGTGATGGCATGCAGGAAGTGCAGGAACATGCGCGAATAGCGGCTCATGGAGCCGGATACGTCGCACAGCACCACCAGTGGCGGATGGCGCTTGCGCGGCGAGCGGCGCTTGAGCGGAATCACGTCGCCGCCGGTGCGCATGCCGGCGCGCAGCGTCATGCGCAGGTCGATGCGGCGGCCGCGCTCGTCGGGCCGGAAGCGTCGCGTGGTGATTTCCGGGATGGGCAGGCGGAGGCGCGCAATCAGGCGCTTGGCCTCGGCCATCTCCGCCTGGCTCATGGATTCGAAATCCACCTGGGATAGGATTTCCTGCGCCGATGAACTGAAGGCGGCATCGGCCTTGATTTCATCCGGTGGCGCTTCGCCTTCCTCCTCCGGCGCTTCGATATCGGATTTCGTGGCGTCGGCTAGGCGGTTGGGTACGCGGTCGTTCGCCACCGCCTCGCTGCCGTCAGTGGCGGGCAGGATGTTCTCGGGCATCAGCAGGCTGAGCGCGCGTTCCAGCAGTTTCGGATTGCGCCAGAACACCTGGAAGGCCTGGTCGAACAGCTCGAACTGTTCGCGCTTGTCGATGAACACCGAGGCCATGGTCCAGTAGAAATCCTCGCGCCGCGTCACGCCGGCGACTTCCACCGCCTTTACCGCATCAATGATCCGGTTCGGGCCGATGGGCAGCCCGGCGCGGCGCAGCACGCGTGCGAAGTGCATGATGTTTTCGGCGATGCGGCCCTCATACTGGGGCGCGGTGGTTTCGGACATGGGGTCGGGTGCTGTTCGAAAAAGCTCAGGCCGACAGCGCGGCCTTGACGTCCAGCAACAGGCGCTCGGCTTCGCTGCCGCGGATGCGCGTGATGTCGTCCTGGTATTTGAGCAGCGTGCCCAGGGTGTCGTTCACGGTCTGCGGGTCCAGCGTCAGCTTGTTCAGTGTGGACAAGGCTTCGGACCAGTCCAGCGTCTCGGCCACGCCCGGCAACTTGAACAAATCGATTTCGCGCAGCTTCTGCACGAAGGCAACGACTTCTCTTGCCAGCTGTTCGGAGGAACCCGGGGCCTTGCGCCGCAGGATGGCCAGTTCGCGTTCGGCATCCGGGTAGTCCACCCAGTGGTAGAAGCAGCGGCGCTTGATGGCGTCGTGGATTTCACGGGTGCGGTTCGAGGTGATGATGACGATGGGCGCTTCCTTGGCCTTGATCGTGCCCAGTTCCGGGATCGTCACCTGAAAATCGGACAGCACTTCCAGCAGGTAGGCCTCGAAGGGCTCGTCGGTACGGTCCAGTTCGTCGATCAGCAGCACCGGTGCGGCGCCGGGCTTGCCCTCCAGTGCCTGCAGGATGGGGCGGCGGATCAGGAAGCGCTCGGAAAAAATGTCTCCGGCCAGCGAGTCGCGCGAAGTTTTCTTGCCTTCCGCTTCGGCCAGGCGAATTTCGATCATCTGCCGCGGGTAGTTCCATTCGTATACCGCCGAGGCGATGTCCAGGCCTTCGTAGCACTGCAGGCGCACCAGCGGACGACCCAGCGTCGAGGACAGCACCTTGGCGATCTCGGTCTTGCCCACGCCGGCCTCGCCTTCGAGGAACAGCGGCCGGCCCATTTTCAGGGACAGGAACACCGAAGTGGCGAGGCTGCGCTCGGCGACGTAATCGGCGCGGTTCAGAAGCTTCAGCGTGTCGTCGATGGAGACGGGAAGGGCGTTTTTTTTGCTGGTCATGGTTCGAGCCTAAAGAACGGAAAGGGTTTTCCTCTCATCCTGCGACGGGCCATTGACGGTATTACCGCAGGGGCTGCCCCGCAGGGCAGGGCAGGGACGAGAAGGCGGCTTTTTACTGCAATTCGGGCGTTCCCGCTGTTCGCTTTTTGAGTGCGCGGGAACGCACCTTCCTGCTTCTTACTTGAGGGCTTTTTCCACAGCACGCTTCGCCATCACCGTGACCAGGTGGGCGCGATAGTCGGCCTGGGCATGCATGTCGGCGTTCAGGTTATCCGCCGGTACCTTGATGGAGGCCACGGATTCGGGCGCGAATTTCTTCGCCAGCGCCTGTTCCATGTCTTTCACGCGGAACACGCCGGGACCGGCACCGGTCACGGCGACACGCGGGCCGTCAGCAGCCTCGGCGACGAACACGCCCACCAGCGCAAAGCGTGAGGCCGGATGCTTGAACTTCATGTAGGCCGCGCGTTTCGGGATCGGGAAGCTCACCGCCGTGATGATCTCGCCCGCATCCAGTGCCGTTTCATACAGGTCCTTGAAGAAATCATCCGCGGAAATCTTGCGCTTGTTCGTGATGATGGTGGCGCCCAGGCCCTGGCAGGCTGCCGGGTAATCGGCTGCCGGGTCATTGTTGGCAATGGAGCCGCCGCAGGTGCCCATGTTGCGCACCTGGCGATCACCGATGTCGCCGGCAAGAGCCGCGAGAGCAGGGATGGCTTTTTTCAGTTCGGAGGACGCGGCCACTGCGGCATGCGTGGTCATGGCACCGATGGTGACTTCAGTCGCGCTGACCTTGACGTAGCGCAGGTCGGCAATGGTGCCCAGGTCGATGAGCGCGGAGGGCTGCGCGAGGCGCAGCTTCATCGCGGCGACCAGGCTTTGCCCGCCGGCCAGAATCTTGGCGTCGCTGTCAGCGGCTAGCGCCGAGACGGCGTCGTCGGCCGATTTTGCCTTGCGATACTGGAATGCGTACATGTTCAGCCTCCCACTACGGTGACGTTCTTGTCGGTGGAGGCCGCCTTGATCGCCTTCACGATGTTGTGATATCCGGTACAGCGGCAGAGGTTGCCTTCGAGCTGTTCGCGGATCTGCTCTTCGGTCGGGTTCGGGTAATTCTTCACCAGGTCGATGGCACTGATCACCATGCCCGGGGTGCAGAAGCCGCACTGCAGGCCATGGTGCTCCTTGAACGCCTGCTGCATCGGGTGCAGCGTGCCATCGGCCTTCGCCACACCCTCGATGGTGGTGATGTTCGCCCCTTCGGCCTGCATGGCGACCATGTTGCAGCACTTGATCGCCTTGCCGTCCATGAGCACGGTGCAGGCGCCGCACTGCGCGGTGTCGCAGCCGACATGCGTTCCGGTCAGCTTCAGCGTTTCGCGAATGAAGTTCACCAGCAGCGTGCGTTCTTCCACTTCGTGGCTCACTGCCTTGCCGTTGACGGTCATCGATACTTTCACTGCCACGGGATGTCTCCTTCGATCAGGGATGGGCTGCGTTGCAGCTGCCGGGTGTTTTGTTGCCCGGCGTCGTGTATGTCTTGTTGATACTTGTTTTCATGCATTTTAATACGATTACCCGGGAGTGACCGGATGTGCACCTATGCGTACTCCAGGGTGCTTCTACGAATACGCCAGCGTGTTTCTAAGAATACGCCAGCGTGTTTCTAAGAATACGCCAGCGTATAGGTCTGCAGGGCACGCGGATTGCCGGCTTTGGCTTCCCGGATGGCCTGCCATACCCGTTGCGGCGTGGCCGGCATGTCGAAATGCGTCACGCCCACCGGGCGCAGCGCATCCACGATGGCATTGGCCAGCGTCGGCAGCGCGCCGGTGCAGCCGGCTTCGCCCACGCCCTTGGCGCCCAGCGGATTCAGTTTGGTCGGTACCGGGTGGTCGAGCACCTCGAGGCCTGCCACCATGCCGGCGCGCGGCATGGGGTAATCCATGAAGCTGCCGGTGAGCAACTGCCCGGTTTCCCGGTCATAAATAGCGTGTTCGCCGAGGATCTGGCCCGCGCCCTGGGTCAGCCCGCCCTGCATCTGGCCTTCCACCAGCGCGTGGGTGATGACATTGCCGATGTCGTCCACGGCGATATAGGAGACGATTTCCGTCACGCCGGTTTCGGCATCGATTTCCACTTCGGCGATATGCGCGCCGTTCGGGAAGGTCATGCCCCACTTGCCGGAGCCCACGGCGTTCAACGGATGCGGTTCGCTGCCCTTGTGCTTCTTGGCCAGGTCGAGCAGGCTGATCCGGCGGTCCGTGCCCTTGATGGAATATTCGCCATGGTCGAACTCGATGTCCTCAATCGAGGCTTCCAGTTCCTTTGCAGCCAGTTCGCGGCCTTTTTTGACCACTTCCTGTGCGCCGAGCAGGTACGAGCTGCCGAAGCTCACCATGGAGCGCGAGCCGCCGGTGCCGCCGCCGGTGACGCGCATACCGGCCTCGCCGGTGCGCAGCTTGACGATTTCCATGGGCACGCCGAGCACGCCGGCCACCACCTGCGCGAAGCTGGTCTCATGCCCCTGCCCGTGTGAGTGCGAGGAGGACTTCAGCGAAATCGTGCCGTCAGCTTCGAAGAACAGCTGGCCTTCGTCCGGGATGCCGCCGGCACCGGTGGATTCGATATAGGTCGACAGCGCGCGGCCGCGCAGCTTGCCGCGTTTGGCCGATTCGGCGCGACGTTTGTCAAAGCCGTACCAGTCGGCTGCTTTCAGCGCGTCGTCCAGCACGCCCTCGAAGTCGCCGCAGTCGTAGGTGGTGCCGTTCACCAGCTTGTAGGGGTACTGGTCGTTGCGGATCAGGTTCTTGCGGCGGATTTCCACCGGGTCCATGTTGAGGTCGATCGCTGCGCGCTCAACGAGGCATTCGAGCAGCATGGACATGATGGGGCGTCCGGCACCACGATAGGCCGAAACCTGCGCGGTGTTCGTGGCGACGAGCTGGATGCGTGCATGGCACACCGGCACGTCATACACACCGGTGATGCAACTGGTCACGCTGCGGGTCTGCGCCAGAAGGCCGGTCGGCGCGAGGTAGGCGCCATTGTTCGCGACAATGAAAAAACGCATCGACAGGAACTTGCCCTTGTCATCCAGCGCGAGTTCGCCGTGGCAGATGAAATCGCGCGCCTGGTTGTCGGTGAGAAAAACTTCCGAACGCGTGCCGTTCCAGCGCACCGGGCGGCCGAGTTTTTTCGAGGCCATCAGCGTCACGCAGTATTCGGGGTAGGCCGCCGAGCGGATGCCGAAGCCGCCGCCGGTGTCCTTTGCCACCACATCCACCTTGTCGGTGGGCACATCGAGCACCTTGGCCACCATGCTGGCCTGAACGCGCGGCCCCTGTGTCGGCGAGTAGAGGAAGTACTGGTCCTTCGTCGCGTCATACACGCCGGTGCAGCAGCGGGGCTCCATGGGATGCCCGACGACGCGATGGTTGTAGAGGTCGTGCTTCACGATCTTCGCGGCCTTGGCGAACAGCGCGTCGGTTGCCGCGCGGTCGCCGTCCTCGTAATCCCAGTACAGATTGCCGGGGACATCATCATGCAATTGCGGCGCGTCGGGCTTTAGCGCATCCAGTGCATCCACGACAGGCGTCAGTTCGTTGTATTGCACGACGACCAGTTCAGCGGCGTCCATGGCAATGCGCTGCGATTCGGCGATGACGCAGGCCACCGCCTCGCCGGCCAGGCGCACCTTGCCGGTGGCGAGGCAGGGACGGAAGGGCATGACTGGCTTTTTCGCATCGGGCTTGAGCGGAATGGTGATGACGGGCAGTGACTTGAACCCCGCAGCCTGCAGGTCTTCACCGGTCAGCACGGCGATCACGCCCGGATGGGCCAGTGCGGCGCTGGTGTCGATGGACACAATGTCGGCGTGGGCGCGGTCGGCGCGCACGAACCAGGCGTGCGCCATGTCGGGGAAATCCCAGTCCAGCGTGTAGGTCCCGCTGCCGGTGACCATGCGGTGGTCTTCAAGTCGTCCGTGAAAAGCGTCGTGGCTCATGGGCATCCTCAATGGTCGATGGGCGAATCATTGCCTGGTCAATGCGGCCTGGTCAAAGCGGCTTGGCCATGCGGCGCATTTGCGTTGCCAACTGCTGCGAGGTCGATGGAACTGCATGAGGCGGGGCGGCGCATTATTGGTGTTCGGGTTGCGTCGCGCCCGGGGCTTGCGCCCCTTGTCTTGTTTGTCATTATCGCATCCGCGAGCCTGTATGGGCTGCATTTCCCGGCAAAAAGGAAATGAAAGCACATTGGTTTTATGTGAATAATCGAATGGAAGGATTTGTTCAGTTCGCGCTGACCTTCAGATAAGCCGAACGGCCGCCATCCGCTTTGTTGTCAATGCAAAATCCGGCCAAGCCCCGGCGAGGGAACGCATGCCGGAAAACCCGGCGGCATTCCCGCTGTTGGGCTTGTCCTTGACCGGGGCAGCCCATATCTCTAGGCTAGTCCCTCTGCACCCTGCTTTGGAAAGACCCTATGGACAGCGTTGATTTGGAAGTCATTCGTACCGCCCTGAACTGGACGAAGTCCGGTTATCGTGCCACGCTGGGCACGATAACCCATACTTGGGGTTCGGCGCCGCGGCCGGTGGGCGCCATGATGGTGATCCGCGATGACGGCCAAGTGGTGGGTTCGGTGTCGGGTGGCTGCGTCGAGGACGATCTGATCGAGCAGGTGCGCGACAAGCTGATTGCTGCCGCGCGTCCGGTGGTCACGACCTATGGCGTGACGCAGGAGCAGGCAACGCGTTTCGGTCTGCCCTGCGGTGGCACGCTGCAATTGGTGCTGGAGCCGGTGACCGCTAAATCAAAGCTGGAGGACCTGCTGGCGGTGATCGAGCGTCACGAACTGGCAGCGCGCTTTCTCGACATGGACACGGGCGAAGTGCGCATGGAGGCGGGCAAGTGGTCCGACCTGCTGGAGTTCGACGGCAAGGTGATGAAGACCGTGCACGGCCCGCGCTGGCGCTTGCTCATCATCGGCGCCGGGCAGGTCAGCCGTTATCTTGCGCAGATGGCCCAGGCGCTCGATTACCACGTCACGGTGTGCGATCCGCGCGAGGAATACAGCGCCGAGTGGCCGCTGGCGAATGTGCCCGTCAATCGCGGCTATCCGGATGACGTGGTGCTGGAGATGAATGCCGATGCGCATACCGCCGTGGTGGCCGTGACGCATGACCCGAAGCTGGACGATGCCGCGCTGATCGAGGCGCTAAAATCGGCCGCCTTCTATGTCGGGGCGCTTGGCTCGAAGAAGAACAACGATGCGCGCCGCACGCGCCTCGCCGAATTCGATCTCGCCGCGCACGAGATTGCACGCCTGCACGGCCCGGTGGGCCTGAAAATCGGCTCCAAGACGCCGCCTGAAATCGCCATTGCCATCCTGGCCGAGATGACCGCAGTGCGCCATGGCGTGCAGATTCCCGAGACCATCGAGCCCGCGAAGAACAACATCAGCGCCGGCTGCGGCGTGCCGCAGCGCTGACCCGCTCGAAGTGATCCTTCCGAAGTGATTTCGTGACTGTGCGCGGCATCCTGCTGGCGGCCGGCGCCTCGGTGCGCTTCGGCGCGAACAAGCTCCTGCAGAAACTCCCCGACGGTACGCCCATCGCCGTTGCCAGCGCGCGCAACCTCGTCGCTGCGCTGCCCGATACCATCGCCGTGGTGCGTCCCGGCTCTGCTGAGCTCGAACGCCTGCTGCGCGAGGCGGGCTGTGAAGTTGCCGTGTGCCAGTGCGCCGAAGACGGCATGGGCTACAGCCTCAAGCACGCCGTGGCCCTGAGCGAAAACGTCGAGGGCTGGGTCGTCGCGCTGGCCGACATGCCCTTCATCCAGCCTGCAACGATTCAACGCTTGGCTGAAGCGGTGGCCGGTGGCGCAACCATCGCCGCGCCGTCATTCAACGGCGAGCGCGGGCATCCGGTGGGGTTCGGCGTTTTGCTGCGCAGTGAACTCGAAGCGCTGTCTGGAGACGAAGGCGCAAGGCGCGTGCTGAAACGGCATGCCGCGTCCATCCGGCTGATTGAAACCGATGATCCCGGAATCCACCGCGATATCGACCGGCCGGAGGATCTGCACAAAGTCTAGTGATTGATAATGATCATATTCGTGGATAACTCAATTTTTTGTAATCTTTCGCATGATTATTATTATCAGCCGTATCGGCGTGTTTCCTGCCTTTGCGGCTGAGTGCTTAATCCGCAATCCCGCACCGGACTTGAATTTTGTATCTGATCGGATACAATGTGACTCATGAATACCTTTGAGCGGTCCGAGGAGTTCGATGCCTGGCTGGCCGGTCTGAAAGACAAGGTGGCTCGCGCCCGGATCATTCATCGCATCCGTTCGGCAGAACACGGCAATTTTGGTGACTGTGAGCCGGTCGGCGAGGGGGTATCTGAAATGCGCGTCCATGTCGGGCCGTGCTATCGGGCCTAATTTGCCCGACGCGCAGACCTGGTCTATTTGCTGCTCCTGGGCGGCGACAAGTCTTTGCAGAAGCGTGACATCAAGCGTGCCATCGAGATGGCGCGTTCTTTGGACAAGGAGTGAATCATGGCTAAATTTTCACGATTCGATGCTGCCGACTACCTCGATGACGAGGAAACCATCGCGGAATACATCACCGCCGCGCTGGAAGACCCCAATCCCGATGTATTTCTTGCTGCTGTGCGCGATGTGGCCCGCGCCCGTGGCATGGCGCAGCTTGCCAAGGATGCGGGCCTCGGGCGCGAAAGTCTTTACAAGGCGCTCACCCCCGGCGCCAAGCCGCGCTATGACACGATGCTCAAGCTGCTTCATGCGCTGGGCGTCAAGCTGTCGGCGTCTCCCATGCATTCATGAAAGAACTGTTGCCGGAGCGGTGATTCGGCTTTGCCCAGCCGGAAATCCGGAGCTTGTTCAACTCACACACCCCCGGCTGCGACTCACTTGAAAAGCGAGGGTCTTTTCCGAGAGCAAGGCCATCCCCATGAATGGGCACACAGGCAGGTATCATCCGGGGTGCCTGCCACTCACACGCCATCCTCCAGGTAAGCCACTGATGTCCGACAAGGAAGCCACCGCCCGCATCAAGATCAACAAGCTGCTCGAAGCAGCGGACTGGCGCTTCTTCCCGGCAGGCGGCGCAGCCGCGAACATCCAGCTTGAGCCCAAGGTCACGATCAAGTCCGCCGATCTGGATGCCCTGGGCGAGAACTTCGAAAAGACCACGAAGGGCTTCATCGACTTTCTGCTACTGAACGAGAAGGGCTTCGAGAAAAAAATCCAGACCACGCTGGCCCGCATCTGGGGCGAAGCAGCGCCCACCGACTCACCGGCGTGAATCCATCCGGTCAAACCGTGGTCGGCATTGATGTGGGCGGGCTCGGCAAGGGCTTTCATGCTGTCGCCCTGCTCAATGGCCGATTCGAGTCGCGTAACTTCACCGCGGCTTCAGACGCAGCGGCCTGGTGCAGGGAGAAAAACGCACAAGCCGTCGCCATTGATGCGCCATGCGCCTGGGCAAAGTCCGGCGGCTCGCGACTCGCCGAGCGGTCGCTCGCGATGGGCGGGAAGACGATCCAGTGTTTCAAGACCCCGACCCGAGCGGCGGCAAAGGGCCGGGCTTTTTACGGCTGGGTATTCAATGGCGAGTCGCTATACCAGCACCTTCTGACGGATTACAGCCTCTTCGACGGCACCCGCCGCGACGGGAAGATCGTGTTTGAAACCTTCCCCCATGCGGTGGCCTGCGCGTTGGCCGGGCGAGTCATTCCCGCCCGACCGAAGGCAAGCACGCGGCGCAAATTGCTGCGAGATGCAGGCTACGACGATCGCCTGCTTGCCAACATCGATTTCGTCGATGCCGCCTTGTGCGCCCTGACTGCCGGGAGGGTCATCCTCGGTCGCATGCAGGCATTCGGGGATCGCGGCGAAGGATTCATTGTGGTACCCGGCTGAGCGGCGCGTGTTGAAGCGGCATGCGGCGGCCATCAGCCCTATGACGTC
>CAMCYY010000098.1 GCA_945885335.1 Bordetella parapertussis | reverse complement strand
TCGTTACTTGGGCCAGTGCCACGCCCGGCAGCGCAAAGGCGCCTGCAACTGCTGCTGCAATCAGTTTTTGATTCATTGGAAACTTCTCCTCTTGAAATTGTCGTTGGGCGGTATCCCTGCTGCCACCCACCTTTGGGCCCCTTTTCAGGGCTAGAGGAATTCTCGCCCTTGTCGCCTGCCGGCTCAATGGAAACCGCGTGTTTTAAGGCCTGAATCCGGTTTCTGTGGCTTTTTCGCAACAGAATGAGGAAAGCCCTCTAATTCATTGTTTTAAATAAATTATCCAAAGCCACACCGGGATCCGGCGCGCGCATGAAGGCCTCTCCCACCAAAAAGGCAGGCACACCCTCGCCCAGCATCAATTCCACATCGGCACGGCTGAGGATGCCGCTTTCGGTCACCACTATCCGGTCGGCCGGGATTTGCGCCTTCAACGTGAGGGTGGTGTCCAGTGATGTTTCGAAGGTGCGCAGGTTGCGGTTGTTGACGCCAATCAGCGGTGTGCGCAGCCCCAGGGCAGCCGGCAGCTCCTCCGAGGTGTGCACTTCGACCAGCACCGACATGCCCAGATCCATGGCGACGCGCTCTAACGCCTGCATTTGCGCGGCCTCAAGTGCCGCGACAATGAGCAGTATGCAGTCAGCCCCCATGGCCCGCGCCTCATAGACCTGATACGGATCAATCATGAAGTCCTTGCGCAGCACCGGCAAATCGCAGGCCTGCCGCGCCTGTTTCAGATAAGCCGGACTACCCTGGAAGAACTGCGCGTCAGTCAGCACGGAAAGGCAGGTGGCACCGTGCTTCGCGTACGACGCCGCAATGGCAGCCGGATCAAAATCGGGGCGCAACACACCTCTGCTGGGACTGGCTTTCTTGATTTCCGCAATGACTGCCGGCTGCCCTGCCGCAATCCTGGCGCGCATGGCACCAGCAAAATCACGAACGGGCGGGGCAGACAATGCCTGCCTCCGGACTGCTGCGAGATCGTTCTTTTCCCGGGCCGCCGCGATCTCTGCGCGCTTCACCAGAAGGATGCGATCGAGTATGTCACTCGCCATCTATGCCGCCGCCTGGGTGAATTTCACGAATTCGTCGAGCTTGGCGCGTGCCGCACCCGACTCGATGGCCTTGACTGCCAGGTGTATGCCGTCCTGAATGCTCCCGGCCTTGCCCGCGGCATAGATGGCCGCCCCGGAATTCAAGGCAACGATGTCACGCGCTGCGCCCGGCTTGTTTTCCAGGGCGGCAAGAACCATTGCACGTGAGGCCTCGACATTGGCCGCACGCAAGGCGCCAAGATCATGCAGCGGCAGGCCGAAATCCTCCGGACGTATGGTGTATTCGGTGACCTTGCCGTCCTTCAGTTCGCCCACCCGGGTTGCACCGGAAATGGAGATCTCATCCAGGCCGTCTTCGCCATGCACGACGATGGCATGATGCGCGCCGAGCCGCTCCAGCACGCGTGCCTGTATCCCGACCAGATCACGATGGAACACGCCCAGCACCTGATTGGGTGCTCCGGCCGGATTGGTCAGCGGCCCCAGGATGTTGAATATGGTGCGCACGCCCAGCTCGCGCCTGACCGGCGCAGCATGCTTCATCGCCGCATGGTGATTGGGCGCGAACATGAACCCGATGCCCACCTGATCAATGGCACGACCCACCTGCTCAGGCGTGAGGTTGATGTTGACACCCAGCGCTTCCATCATGTCCGCACTGCCCGACTGCGATGACACCGCCCGGCCGCCGTGTTTGGCCACGCGCGCGCCTGCGGCCGCGCAAACAAATGTGGATGCCGTGGAGATGTTGAACGTGTGGGCCCCATCGCCTCCGGTGCCGACAATATCCACCAGGTTCGTCGGATCAGCCACGGTCACCTTGGTGGAGAGCTCGCGCATGACCTGGGCTGCAGCGGTGATCTCGCCGATGGTTTCCTTTTTCACCCGCAGCCCGATGGCCAGGGCGCTGATCAGCACCGGCGACATTTCGCCGCCCATGATGGCGCGCATCAGATCGAGCATTTCGTCATGAAAAATCTCGCGATGCTCGATGATGCGGGTCAATGCTTGCTGCGGCGTGATCGACATGAATGGCTCCGCTTTGTGGGTCAGGCCTTGACCGAAAGAAAATTCCTGAGCATGGCATGGCCATGTTCGGTGAGGATGGATTCTGGATGGAACTGCACGCCTTCGATGGCGAGCTCCCGGTGGCGCAGGCCCATGATCTCGCCATCCTCGGTCCAGGCCGTCACTTCAAGGCAGGCGGGCAGCGTCTCGCGCTCCACCGCCAGCGAATGGTAGCGCGTGGCCGTAAATGGGCTGGGCAAGCCTGCAAACACGCCCGCTCCGGCGTGCCTGATCGGAGAAGTCTTGCCATGCATGAGGGTCTTGGCATGGATGACTTTGCCACCGAAGGCCTGGCCGATGGCCTGATGCCCCAGGCACACACCCAGTATTGGTTTCTTCCCGGCGAAATGGGTGATCGCCGCAATCGACACGCCCGCCTCGGAGGGCGAGCATGGACCCGGCGAAACAACAATGCGCTCGGGGTTCAATCGTTCGATATCCGCCACGGATACCTCGTCATTGCGCACGACATGCACGTCAGCGCCGAGTTCGCCCAGGTACTGGACCAGATTGAAGGTGAAGGAGTCGTAGTTGTCGATCATCAGCAGCATGGCAGCCTCCTCACTCGATCCGCGTATCAAGGCCGGCGCTGACCAGCTCGGCGGCACGCAATGTGGCGCGCGCCTTCATGGTGGTTTCATTCCACTCCGATTGCGGCACGGAATCCGCAACGATGCCCGCTGCGGCCTGCACATGGAGCTGGCCGTCCTTGACCACCCCGGTGCGAATGGCGATGGCCACGTCCATGTCGCCGTGGTAGCCAAGATAGCCAACTGCCCCGGCATAGATGCAGCGCTTGACCGGCTCCAGTTCGTGAATGATTTCCATGGCCCTGACCTTGGGCGTGCCCGTCACGGTCCCCGCAGGAAAGGTGGCCTTGAGTACTTCGATCGCATCCAGGCCGGGCTTGAGCGTGCCTTCCACATTCGACACAATGTGCATGACGTGTGAATAGCGCTCGACCACCATGTTCTCGGTCACCTTCACGGTGCCGGTTTGCGCGATGCGTCCGACATCATTGCGCCCGAGATCAATCAGCATGACATGCTCGGCACGCTCCTTCGGATCCGCCAGCAACTCCTCGGCCAGCGCGGCATCTTCTTCCGGCGTGGCGCCGCGCCGGCGCGTTCCGGCGATGGGCCGCAGCGTGACCTTGCCACCCTCCAGGCGCACCAGTATCTCGGGTGATGCGCCAACCACCTGAAAATCGCCCATGTCGAAATAGAACATGTAAGGCGAGGGATTGATCGTGCGCAGCGAGCGGTAAAGCGCAAGCGGATCACCGTCATAGCGGCGCGACAGGCGCCGCGAGATCTGCACCTGCATGATGTCGCCATCGAAGATGTACTGCTTGGACTTGGCCACCGCATCCAGATACGCCGCCTCTTCGATGCTCGAATGCGGCTCTGCCGCCTGGCTCGGCCCATGCACAGGCACCTGCACCGGCTGGCGCAGCGCGGCAACCAGTTCCCCAAGCCTTTGCTTGGCCTTCTTCAGGGCATCGGCCTCGCCGGGGTCGGCATAGACAACGAAGTACAGCTTGCTGGCGAGGTTGTCGAATACCGCGATTTCCTCGGACTGCAGCAAGATGATGTCCGGCGTACCAAGGGGATCAGGCTTTTCCGGCAGTTTGGCGAGCTTGGGTTCGATGTAGCGAACGGTTTCATAACCGAAACATCCGACCAGGCCGCCTGAGAACCGCGGCAGGCCCGACAGGGGCGCTGCTCGGTAGCGCTGCAGATAGCCCCGAATGAATTCCAGTGGCTCATCGCCCGACGCCTCGACGACGGCATCACCATCCATCACGACAATCTTGCGTCCCCGCACGACGATGCGGCGGCGTGCAGGCAGGCCGATGAATGAATAGCGCCCGAAGCGCTCACCGCCCACCACTGACTCAAGCAGGTAGCTGTAGGGCTTGTTCGCCAGCTTCAGGTAGCACGAAAGCGGCGTGTCCAGATCAGCAAAGGTCTCGACGATGATGGGGATGCGATTGAAGCCTTGCGCGGCAAGCCCCTGGAATTCAGTTTCATTCATGACAACTCCGGTAAAAACGGTCTCGAAAACCTGCGGCTGCGGGGTCCGGCAGAAAGCCGGACGCGGAAACAAAAGCTATGCGCGCCAGCGACGCCAGCTGGACCAGAGGCCGGTCGGGCTGGATTGCAGTTCGTCTGTTTTCGAAATGAAGTAAGTCACGATTTGAGGTTGCGTTGTTTGAGGCGCAGAAACTATAACACAGGGCCTCACGCCCGCAAGCGAGCCGCGCTCACAGCACCTTGCCCGGATTCATGATGCCGGATGGATCCAGCGCCGCCTTGACCCGTCGCATCATGTCCAGTTCCAGCGCCGACTTGTAGCGCGTAATCTCTTCGCGCTTCAGCTTGCCCAGGCCGTGCTCGGCACTGATCGAGCCGTCGAAGCGGGCGACGATGTCATGCACCACTGCATTGACCTCGGCAATCTGACCCATGAAGGCATCACCCGACATGCCCGGCGGCGGGGAAATGTTGTAGTGCAGGTTGCCATCGCCGATGTGGCCGAATGTGACCAGACGCACGCCGGTGAACACCCGCTCAACAGCCGCATCGGCGGCATCGATGAAGTCCGCAATGCTGGAGATCGGCACCGATACATCATGCTTGATGTTGCGTCCCTCGGCCGCCTGCGCTTCGGACATGTTTTCACGCAACACCCAGAACTGGCGCGATTGCGCCGCATTCATCGCCATCACGACATCCGTGACCAGGCCCTGCTCGATGGCCTCGCCCAGCGTCTCCTCAAGCAGGGCTTGCACCTCGGCATCGGGCTGCGAGTCGGACAACTCCACCAGCACGTAATTCGGGAAACGTCCGGCAAACGGAGACTGGCAGGCCGGATAATGCTTTGTCACCAGGTCCACGCAAAACTGCGAAAAGAATTCGAACCCGGTCAGCCGTTCGCCGCAACGTGCCTGAACCCGGGACAGCAGTTCGACTGCCTTGCGCGCCGAGTCAATCGCCACAATGGCGGTTGCCCTGCCGCGCGGCAGGGGAAACAGTTTCAGGACCGCGGCGGTAATCACGCCCAGCGTGCCTTCTGCGCCGATGAACAGATGCTTGAGGTCGTAGCCGGTGTTGTTCTTGCGCAATCCACGCAGGCCATCCCAGATTTCACCCGAAGGCAGGACCACCTCGAGACCCAGCGCCAGCTCCCGCGTATTGCCGTAATGCAGCACGCCAGTGCCGCCCGCGTTCGTGGACAGATTGCCGCCGATCTCGCAACTGCCCTCTGACGCGAGGCTGAGCGGAAACAGGCGGTCATTCTCGAACGCGGTCTGCTGCAGCACCCCCAATATGCAGCCGGCTTCGGCCGTCAGGGTGTTGTTCACGAGGTCAAGGGCGCGAATGCGATTCATGCGCGACAGGTTGAGGATGAGTTGATTGCCGCTTTCATCGGGCGTGGCGCCGCCAACCAGGCCGGTATTGCCGCCTTGAGGGACGATCGGCGTCCGCGTTTGAGCACACAAGCGCACCACGGCGGCAACCTCGGCGGTCGAGGCGGGCTTGACCACCGCGATCGGCTTGCCGTGGTAATAGCGGCGCCAGTCAATGGCATAGGCATCGATATCGCCGCCCGCATCCAGCACTGCATCCGCGCCCACGATCGCGCGCATTTGTTCGACCAGCTTTTGGCTATTGATGCTATCCATGTTCAATCCCTGCTTGTTTCAATTCCTGCTTGTTTCAATTCCTGCTTGTTTCAATTCCGGCTTGTTTCAATTCCCGCTTGTTTCAATTCCCGCTTGTTCCGGGTTGTTTCAGTTGAGCAGCGGCTCAAACGGCACTGGCTGCGCTGCGATCGCCAAGTATCCATCCGGCAGCAACAGCAAGATCAGGCACGATGCGGTCGCAGTGCAGCGATTCCGCTGACGCGCCCTCGTTGTATCCATAGGGCACACACCACACCATGCAACCGGCGCCATGCCCTGCCTCGACATCATGGCGGGAATCGCCGATGAACAATGCGCCATCCGGTGCAACGCCCAATTGCGCGCAGGCATGCCGCACCGGCGCCGGATCAGGTTTTTTCTCGGGCAAGGTGTCGCCGCTCACCACGACGGAAAAATACCGGCTCAGCCCCATCCGTTCGAGCAAATCGCGGGTAAAACGGGCAGCCTTGTTCGTGACGACCCCCATCGGCATCCCGGCACCGGCAAGCTGCTCCAATCCCGCCAGCACGCCCGGATAACAGGCCGATCGTCGGCCCGATTCTTCGGCGTAGCAACGCTCGAAAATCTCCAGCCCCTCGCTCAAGGCCGCGGATTCGACGCGGCCATCGATGGCGCCAGAAAGCGCGCGCTCAACAAGCTTCTGAATGCCACGCCCGACAAAAGTCGCAATCAGCGCATCAGGCAGTTCCGGCCGGCCCAACTCCGCCAGCATGCGATTCGCGGCACACGCAATATCCGGCACTGTATCGAGCAAAGTGCCGTCCAGATCGAACAGCACGGCGCCGTAGCGCGTGGAGAAGGGGGCAGATGCCATCGTCAAACGGTCAAACTGCCTGCGCGCCCGGGTTCAACCCAGGCCGTGCAGTTCCGCGCGCATCGCCGCGATGGTCGCGCGGTAATCACCGGAACCAAAAATCGCCGAACCCGCCACGAAGGTATCCGCCCCGGCGCGGGCCGCCTCGGCGATGTTGTCAACCTTGATGCCGCCATCCACCTCCAGCATCACCGCCCGCCCGGAGGCGTCGATGCGGCGGCGTGCCTCTGCCAGCTTGGCAAGCGCGCCCGGAATGAAGCTCTGTCCGCCAAAACCCGGGTTGACGGACATGATGAGCACCAGATCAAGCTTGTCGATCACATGATCGAGCCAGTTGAGTGGTGTCGCCGGATTGAATACCAGCCCCGGCTTGCAGCCATGCTCCCGGATCAGCCCTATGGTGCGGTCCACATGCTCGCTCGCCTCCGGATGGAAGCTGATGATGTCGGCGCCCGCCTTGGCAAAATCACCGACGATGCGATCCACCGGCTTGACCATCAGGTGGACGTCAATCATGGCCTTGGTGTGGGGGCGAATCGCACTGCACACCAGAGGTCCCACCGTCAGGTTGGGCACATAGTGATTGTCCATGACATCAAAATGCACAATGTCGGCGCCCGCCGCAATGACGGACGTGACTTCCTCGCCAAGTCTGGCGAAATCTGCGGAAAGAATGCTGGGGGCTATGCGAAAGGTGCGTGACATCATGATTAATTCTAGCAGGCTGCAGCTTCAATGCTTGTCAGCAGACGGGAATTCGTGTGCAATGATGGCATCCTCAACATGAGTCGCAATGTGGGTCGGCAAGCCGATTCGACAACGCACACATCCCGGGCCACACCGCCCGCGGCACCCGGAAACACACAGAAAGACATCGCCACAATGGCCGAAAGCAAGAAATACGAAATTACCGTCTCGACCCAGACCCAGTTCATTCCTGAGCAATCGAACGAATCGGGTGATCGCTACGGGTTCGCCTACACCATCACGATACGCAATACTGGCAGCATGGGCGCACAGCTGATCTCGCGGCACTGGGTTATTTCGGACAGCAACAACCTGGTGCAGGAGGTGCGCGGCCTTGGTGTGGTCGGTACGCAGCCACTGCTGAAGCCGGATGAGTCCTTCGAGTACACCAGCGGCACGGCCATCACGACGCCCGTGGGCACCATGCGCGGCAGCTACCAGATGGTGGCCGAAGACGGAACGCAGTTTGAAGCACCCGTCCCCGAGTTCACACTGTCCGTCCCGCGCGTCCTGCACTGACACCAGGCCCGTGGCCTTGCCTGAAGCCACGGCACAAGACCGGACTTACTTTTTTTTGGGCCAGGTCCACCAGACAATGAACACCGCCAGCCCCAGGGCCAGCACGCCTTCAACAATAAAAATCCAGAAGCCAGATTCCATCAACGCCGTTCCCGTCAGATTGTTCGCAACATGATAAGGCATGCCCCCGCGATGCATCACCTCAAGGCATCGGTTGCCGCGATTGCGCTCGTGCTCGCCATGGCCGGCTGCGCAACGACACCGACACCGACACCGACTCCCACGCCCACTGCTGTTTTGCAATGCCCTGCGCCGCAAACATGCCCTGCGTGCGCCGTCTGCCCCGCGCCCAAGCCCGAGCCCGCTCCGGCAGCCAAAGTTCCTGTGCTGCAACCCGTCGATTTTGGTGAGTTGCCCGGATGGCGCAATGACACTGTTGCGGCCGCATGGAATGCCTTCCTGTCGTCCTGCCGCGCCATGCGGACCCAGGCAAACTGGCGCAGCGTTTGTGCCGAAAGCACAAAACTGTCCAAACCCGACGATGCCGCGGTCCGCAATTTCTTCGAAACCCATTTCATCGCTTACCGAACATCAACACCGGAAGGCGCCACCCAGGGATTGGCCACCGGCTATTACGAACCCCTGCTGCTAGGCAGCCGCACGCGCCGCGCACCTTACCTGTCCCCGCTGCATGCCCCGCCAGAGGACTTGCTCACCATCGATCTTTCAGCAGTGATGCCGGACCTGAAGAACCGCCGGATCAGGGGGCGCATCGACGGCAAGCGCGTGGTCCCCTATTGGTCACGCGCAGACATCGATCGCGGGCTGGCGCCCACAGCAGGCAAGGAATTGCTCTGGGTCAACGATCCCATCGAGGCCTTTTTCCTGGAAATCCAGGGATCCGGAAGGGTGCAGCTCGATTCCGGAGAAACCGTCCGGCTGAATTACGCCGACCAGAACGGCCATCCCTACCAGTCCATCGGACGCTGGCTGATTGATCGCGGCGAAATAAAATCCGAAGAAGCCTCCATGCAGGGCATCAAGGCGTGGGCCCGCGCCAATCCGGCTCGCCTCAGGGAATTGCTCGGGCAAAATCCCAGCTACGTGTTTTTCCGCGAGCAGCCCGTGGGCGACCCGGCACTCGGTCCACCGGGGGCGCTTGGCGTGGCGCTTACACCAGAGCGCTCCATCGCGGTTGATCCCGCCTTCGTTCCGCTGGGTGCACCCGTCTTCGTTGCAACCACTTATCCGAACTCCGATCAGCCACTGGAGCGATTGGTCATCGCACAGGACACCGGCGGCGCCATCCGCGGCGCGGTCCGTGCCGATTACTTCTGGGGATTTGGCGCCGACGCCGGCGCTCTGGCGGGCCGCATGAAACAGAACCTCAGGATGTGGGTGCTGCTGCCGAAGAACTATCCGGTTCCATCCGCCCGCCCCTGAGGCACGCCGTCAGGCGCCTCGTCACGGACTTTTCGGTGCCTCATCCATGGCGCGCTGAAGTTCATCAAAGCGGGCGCCGATGACACGCGCGCCACTGCGCACATAGCTCACCGGCGTTGCACTGACGCCGAGTTTCTGCCCCAGTGCCAGCCACTTCTCCAAAGGCGCATTGCAAGAAGCCACCTTTGATGGCTCACGGTTGCGCAGCATCAGGTCAAGATAGGCCTTGGCCCGATCAGGGGAACACCAGATGCGGCTTGCCATCTCCGGTGACTCGTCCTTGCGCAGAATCGGATAAAGGAAGGTATAGACGGTTATGTTGTCCAGCTTGGCCAGGCTCTGGTCCAGCTGGCGGCAAAACGTGCAAAAAGGATCGGAGAATACGGCCACGACTCTCCTGCCGTTGCCCCTCACCTGCTTGATCGCAAGGTCCAGCGGCAGTTCGTCAAAATTGATGGCATTGAGGACGTTCAAACGCTCCTGGGTCAGGTTGCGGCGGGACGAAAGTTCGAAAACATTGCCACTGAAAAGATGACTGCCCTTTTCATCGGTGTAGGTGATTTCGCGCTCATCGCCGGCGATCACCACTTCATAAAGCCCGAGGAAGGGCGCCTTCCTCACGCCCTCGACCTTGACGCCAAAGCGCGACTCGACGGCCCGCTTGATCTGCGCCTCCTGCGCAGTCGCCAGCGAGGACATGAGGACGGCCGCAGCAATGACCAGCGCCGTAATCCACTTGCGAAACGGGAAAATCATTGTTACCTCAAAAAGTTGGCCGCATACGGCCTAGCGGGAACCCAGAGCGTGGGCGACCAGCAACGTCTTTAAGACAGGCAGTCGGTCCACAGAGTTCATTCCAAGATTCCTCAGCCGCCGCAATCCAGGCGCGCCAGCCCGGAACAGTCTGGCCAGACCATCCGTCGCGACACGCATCGCCCATATGTCTTCAGCACGGGCGCGCTCGAATCGGCGCAACAATGCCAGGTCGCCCGGGTCGGCGCCGACATGCGCCGATTGGATGACTCCCGCCAGTGCCGCAGCATCGGCAAATCCCAGGTTGACCCCCTGCCCCGCCAGCGGGTGCACCACATGCGCGGCATCACCGATGAGGGCGGTCCTTGGTGCGACCAGCCGCCTGGCCGTCAGTTTCGTCAACGGAAAAGCGGCGGGCGCCGTAATGCACTCAAGCCCACCGAGCGTATGCAATCCCGCTGCAGCCACCCGCCCGCACAGTTGCTCAGGGGACATGGCGAGCAATTCCTGTGCATGGGCGTCCGGCGTCGACCAGACCAGGGACATGCGCTGCCCGGGAAGCGGCAACCAGGCCAGAACGCCATCATTGCGGAACCACTGATATGCCGTGCCGCGGTGCGGGCGCTCGCACAGGAAGTTGGCAACTACCCCTGACTGACCGTACGGCACCACATCGGCCGGCTGCATCACCTGCTGGCGCACAAAGGATTGCGCACCATCCGCCCCAACGACAAGGCGTGCATCGATATCCCTTCCGGTATCCAGCACAAGACGGGCCGCCGCATCACGCACTTCAAATTGCACGGAGGCCGCCGGGCAGATTACCTCGAGGTTGGACTGTCCCGCCATGCGGGCCCAGAGGGCTCGCGCAATCGCCCCGCCTTCCACGATCCAGGCCAGCTCGGGAACGCCGCTTTCATACGCCGAGAACGCCAGGCGCCCTGCATCATCACCGGATACTGCCATGCGCCGTACCGGCTCCATCCGTTCGGCCGACAGCATGGGCCACACGCCGATGGCATCAAGAAAAGCGCGGCTGGCGGGCGAAATGGCATAGATGCGTGCGTCCCAGCCGGCAGCAGGAGCGGGAGGCCGGCTTTCCACCATCGCAAGGCGCAATGAAGTATCCCGCAATGCCACCGCGAGGCTCGCCCCGACCAGCCCGGCGCCGACAATCACCACGTCTTTTATCTTCTCAATGCGCTGCATACCGCCATTCTACGACGGTGCGTCACCACCGCTTGCAGCGTGGGTGTTTCCGGCAAAAATCTCGCTGCCAAACCACACCACGCATTTGCCTTGACAGCGATCCGCGTAAAAACGGACAATCCCCCCCCACGGC
>CAMCYY010000097.1 GCA_945885335.1 Bordetella parapertussis | reverse complement strand
ATTGTTCTCGAAAAACGACGAGGGCAGTTGCAGCATGCGGCGGAACAGCGCGGCACGCACATCGAGGATGACGCGATTGGACACCCAGGCCATGGCGTAGGACGACAGGTAGCCCAGCACGCCGCGCAGCAGGAAAATGCCGACCAGCGCGTAAGGGATCCAGCGTGAAATCGTCTGGTCGCGATTGACAAAGCTGCCGTCCAGCATGGGCTTCATCAAGGCTGGAAACAGGGGCTCGGTGGCCGCCGCCAGCACCATCGCGAAAATGGCGAGCGAGAACGCCTTCCAGTAAGGCCGGACATAACCCAGGAGACGCTTATACAGCTCCCGACTCGTGGTCTTCGCCAATTCGATATTCCGTCGCAGAATATTGAATTGTAACTGCTTTTTTTCCTGTTTTTGTCTCCGGCTGGGGTGTTTGCCGCCATCCGGCGGCGGCAAAATCGCGGCTACTTTGAAGGGAGCAGGCGGCGATACAACGCGACCAGTTGCGCGGCCATGGCGTCCAGCGGAAAGCGTTCAGCCAATAGGCGTGCCGCCAGGCCCATCTTTCTTGCCTGATCAATCTTCAGCATGGACAGATGAGCGGCCAGCGCATCGACATCCCAGGCATCGCAACTCCAGCCCTCGTGTCCGGTCGTGATCAGCTCCGCCGCGCCGCACTGGCGCGAGGTGATGACCGGCAGGCCACAGGCCATGGCTTCGAGCGCGGCATTCGGAAACGGGTCGTACAGCGTGGGCAGTACAAAGGAGTCAGCCGCAGCATACCAGGCAGCGACATCGCGCTGCGGTCCGGGAAAATGCGTGCGCGCTGCAATCCCCAGCGACTGCGCGCGCCTCTGCATGGCTGTGGCATGACGATCAGCACCAACAATGACCAGATGCGCAGAGCCATCAACACCGTCACGGGCAAAGGCCTCGAGCAATGCAGGTACACCTTTGCGCTCAAAACCCGAACCGACAAGCAGGAACATCATGCTGCTCTCGGGGATGCCCAGTTGCGCGCGTATCGCAGACCGGTGCTGCGCTTTCAGGCGCGGATGAAAGCGCTCCAGATCGACACCGTTGTAGATCAGTTCAAGCCGGGATTCATCGACACCGAAATGGCGCTTTACCTCATCGGCGACCATGCGCGAATTGCAGATCACCGCCTTCAGGCGCGGGCTGGCGAACAAACGCCGCTCTGCGGCCAGCGTGTAGCGATGCCACGGACTGATGGCCTGCGCAAGACGCGCCGCAGGCCCCAGGACACTGGCGCGATTTTCCAGCCATTGCGCATGTACTCCATCACCGGCACGGTAGATATCGCAGCAGGCAATGCGCTCATGCGATTGCACCAGATCGAAGCTACCCGCTGCAACCGCAGCGCAGGCAGCGCGCGCAAAGCTCCAGTCACGCCAGGTGCGGCCGATGTAATACGGGTCACAGCGCACGAATCCGGCGCCGCTGGTTTCGCCGCCCCAGTAGCGCCCGAGCAGGGTCATGGTCGTGCTGCCCTCGGCCGCCAGCGCCTGCACGGCGCGCTCGACAAAGCGCTCGGCGCCGCCAAAGGCGTTGTAGCGCTGGCGTATCAGCGCGATTTTCACGGCGCCGCTACACCCGCGCAGCGAGCAGTTCGTCGACCGCCCGCACCACCCGCTGCAGCGGGAGCGTCACCAGGCAATCGCTGACCTTGCCGCCGCCGCAGCCGTCAATGCCGCAGGGGCGGCAGGGATGCACAGCCGAACTGACCACTCGATGCGGCACCTGCCATGGCCCCCATTCGGCCTCGCCACTGGGCCCGAACAGAGCAACCACCGGCGTACCCATGGCCGCCGCAATATGCATGGGTGCGGAATCCACGCCGACAAACAGTTTCGCGCGTGCCGTCAGCGCAGCCAGCGCCTTCAGTGTCAACTGACCGGAGAGATCAATCGGCGACACTTTGCAGCGAGCAATGATGGCTTTCGCCATGGCGTGTTCATCCTCGGCCGGTGCCGCGGTCAGCACGACGCGCTCTCCGCGTGCGATGAGCGTGTCGATCAGGCCTGCCATCTGCTCCACAGGCCAGCATTTGAACTGCCAGCGCGAAGCTGGATGCAAATGAACAAAAGGCTTGTCGGCGAGTCCCTGGGCTGACAACAGTTCGCGCACCTGCGCTTCGGCGGGTTCGCCAGGCACCAGCACCAGTCGGCGCTCCGCGACGTCCGGCTGCACGCCGATGCGGCGCAGGGCATCGAGATTGGATTCGACAACATGGCGGCGCGCATTCAGCGGCAGCGCATAGCGATGGGTGAAGCTGTTGCGCCAGAACGCCGGTTTGTTGCGATGGTTCGGCGCAATCGAGTGACGGCAGCCCAGGCCGCGCGCCAGCCAGGCGCCACGCGTATGTTCGGTCAGATGGATAAGCAGGTCGTATTTGCGCGCCTTCAACTGCCGGAACAAGCGCCACTCCGCGGCAATATGCTCGCCCGCACTCATGGTCTTCCATTTGCGGTCGATGCAATGCATTTCGGTGATGGCCGGATGCAGGCTCAGCATGTCGCGGGTGTCGGCATACACCAGCGCGTCGATCTGGGCATGGGGCGCATGTGCCTTGAGCACGGAAAATACCGGCGAGGTGAGCAGCACATCGCCGTGATGGCGCAATTTCACTACCAGCACTCGCCGGATGGCGGTCAGATCAATGCGGTCGGAGGGGCCGGTAAACATGGCGCGCACCTTATCAGAAAGCCATGCGCGCCGGTAAACCGGCAGGCGGCGACGCGGAGCACTCCGCGTCGCCGCCCGTTTTCAGCGGTTGTTACCTGTCACAGCAGGCTCAGCGCAGCTTCAGCTCCAGCGTGGCAAGCAGGCTGCGCCCGGTCTGGGGATAGGCATTGAAGGACGTACCCGCGCCATTGCGTATGCCGTAGCTGTAGTACTGCTTGTCGAGCAGGTTGTTGGCCGCCAGCGACAGCGACCAGTCGCGCCACTGCTGCGTCAGCTTCACATCGACCAGCGTGTAGGCCGGCATCTGCGAGGGGAAGGTATTGGTCTGGTCATTGTCATACCAGGCCTTGCCGACGCGGCGCGCAACGCCGTTCAGCCGCGTTGCTTCGGCCACGCGCCACGAGAATCCGGCATTCGCGGTGTGTTCCGGCACCAGCGGAATGGTCTTGCCGCTGACGTCGGTGGCGCCGATGCGGCCGTTGCGGAATTTCGCCTCGACAAAGGACAGATTGCCGAACAGCGACAGCGTCCGGCTTGCGTCCCAGCCCAGGTCGAATTCAACGCCGCGGCGATGCGTCGGCGGCAGGTTAATGTTGGAAAAGGTCGGCGCGAAAAAATGAATTTCTTTCTGCAGTTCCATGTCGTAGGCGCTGGCTCGGGCGCGCAGGCGTCCGGCACGATGTTCGATGCCCAGCTCGTGGTCGCGCGAAGTCTGTGGCTCGAGCAGCGTGATGATGGCATCGAAGGCCGGACCGCCGAACTGGCTGTAGCTCTCATCCACCGTGGTAACGCGGAAGCTCTCGCCGGCACGGCCGTACACCGCGGTCGCAGGCGTGAACTGGTGGCGCAGGCCGATTTCCCAGGAACGCGGCGTGCTGGTTTTTTCACCCTGTGCATAGGCCGCCGGATTGACGCGATCCGCCGCCGTCATGTTCACGCGATGCTGACGCAATCCCAGAGTGAGCTTGGTGCGATCGCTGAACGCGGTCTGGCCCTGAATGTAGAGCGCCTGATTTTTCTGCGCGGCAACGACCCGTGCTGCCGGATTGTTCAGCGTCTCGAGACTGCCGGCGCGGCGCGAATCGTAGTCCCAGTCATCCCAGTCCATGCCGACAACGACGCTGTGGCCGAACCCGAAGGCCTGGAACGGCACCTTCAGTCGCGGCGTAAAGGACCAGACCTTGACGCGGGTATCGGTATAGGTATCAAACAGGCCGAAGGTGTAGTCCCGCAGCAGGGCGGCACGGGCACTGTCGCGATAACCGAAGTCAGCAGCAAACTCGCCGAGGCCGACGTCGGTGCTGCCGCTCAGGCTGGCCTGCGCACCATCCCGGCTGGAATAGTCGCCCGGCCGGCGGGTGCCGCGCGGATCGCTCGCCAGCTCAGCAGCGGTGCGCTCACCCGGCAAACGCAGCGTCTGGTTGTCGAGCCCGAAGCGGAATGCCAATTGGTGCTTGCTGCCGTGCAGTCGCACTTCGCCGCCGATATTCTTCTGTTCAAGGCGATTGTTCGTGCGGTAGTTATCGGCGGACTGATCGTTGAAATTCAGCGTCAGACCCATGGTTTCATTCGCAGTGGAAACGCGGCCACGCCATTCGCGCGCACCGAAGCTGCCGCCGGAGGCGGACAGCACGGCCTCGCGGCCGCCGCTGACGGGTTCACGGGTGATGACGTTGATGGTGCCGCCGGTGGCGCCGCCGCCATAGAGCACGGCACCGGCGCCACGCAGGATTTCAATGCGCTCGATGCTGTCCAGCGGAATCGCCGACCATCGTATCGAGGTCAGTTCAATGTCGTTCAGGCGCTGACCGTTCAGCAGCACCAGCGTGTTCTGGTCACCACTCATGCCAAAGCCGCGCATGTCGATCTGCCGGTCCGGGCTGCCCGTGTTGTCACGGGTCACGATGCCCGCCTCCTGCGACAGCAGTTCAGGCAGCGTTGCGGCCGAACTTTCTGCGATGCGCTCCGCGCTAATGACAGTGATGCCGATCGGCACATCCAGTGCGCGCTCCGGAAAGCGTGTCGCTGTCACAACAACCGCATCGTCTGCAGCAAAAGTGTTGAAGGAAAGGATGGCGAGCGCGAGCGCGCCCAGTCGTAATGCTTTTTGCACGATATCTCCCCCGGCCGCGCTACCCCGCGGGCCGAAATGCTGTGAAACAAAAATGCATACCGGGGAGAAAGAACGACTCGGAATGAAAGACTCAACCAGAGCCACACCGCCCACCCGCGGAATGCCGTCAGTCGTCCAGGCCGGTCTCCGGGCTTGCGGGATCAGGCGCGTCGCCTTCCCATGAGCAGAACTCACAGTGGCTTGGCCGGGATGGCTCCCGGCCTGTTGCATGACGCGCCCGCACACGCTTACCGTTGCGGGGGCAGCACAGGAATGGGCCGATCAGGAATTGCCCGGGCATGCGTCGCTGACGCTGCTCATGCAATGCTCCGTTTCCGCCGTCACCTGTTTCCCGTTTCACCAGGGCGCGGGATACGCGCCTTCTGGCACCTGTAACGAGCGCCGCTATTGTAGCGGCTGGACAATCAGGTGTTGCGCTTTTTTCAGGATCACGAATCTACATTGACAATGAACCCTTAAACCTTGACTTAACAGGATTTTCCAAATTATAGTGCTCTGATGGACATTGAACTAGCCGCGCTGGAGGAGAAAATCCACCAGACCACACAGTTGTGCCGCCTGCTGCGCGACGAGAACCGTGACTTGCGCCAGCAATTGGCCGAGCTCGAAAGCGATCGCAAGCGGCTTTCGGCAAAAATCGACGGTGCGCGTGACCGGCTCGAAGGCCTGCTACAGCGGATTCCGGAATAAGCGCACACACATGACCAGCAAACCCAAAACACTGGACGTCGCCATCATGGGACGCAGCTACAAGGTCGCCTGTGAAGAGCATGAGCGCGAAGGCCTGCTCGCCGCAGTGGCCTATCTGGATGGCAAAATGGGCGGCATCAAGGCCGCCGGAAAAGTCGCCAGCGCCGAGCGCATCGCCGTAATGGCTGCGCTCAACATCGCGCATGAACTGCTGGTCGTGCGCAATGGCAAGGCGGCCGAATCGGGCTTTGACACTGATGCCCTCAAGCGTAGAATGAATTCAATGCAGGCGCTGCTCGATGAAGTGCTTGTTCCGCAGGAACGGCTGATCTGAAGTTTCACTGGCCGTGACTGCTGCAAGTCGGGCAGATGGCCATAAAGAAATGTTCCCTGCGGTGTTTGCCAGAATCCGGAGATTCTTGAACCAACATTGAGATCCCAGGTTGCGGCCCATGGCGTCACTGTTGTGCGCATCCCCCGCTCCCAGAGCGGGACGGATGTACCTGATGTGACCGGAAAGCGACCACCTAGAACCCTGTCTTTGGTTCAGGATCAGGGTTCAGCGGCACCAGCGGGGAGCACCCCATAGCAGACCAAACGCAGGCTTTTGCCTGCGTTTGGTTTTTGTGAATCGGGTTTTTGTGAATCGGGTTTTTGTGAACCCTGTTTTATATGATGACCAACCTCCAAACCAGGCCCATCCGATACCCATGAAACACTGGCTGATGAAATCCGAACCCAACGAGTTCAGCATTGATGACCTCGTCAAGGCACCGAAAAAAAGCACGCCCTGGTTCGGCGTGCGCAATTACCAGGCGCGCAACTTCATGCGCGACCAGATGCGCGTCGGTGACGCGGTGTTCTTCTACCATTCGAGCTGTCCGGAGCCGGGCATTGCCGGCTTCGCCGAAGTGTCCTCCACCGCCTACCCGGACGACACCCAGTTCGACAAAAAGGGCAAGTACTACGACCCTGCTGCAACGGCGGAGGCGCCACGCTGGTTCCTGGTGGATGTGAAACTGGTCAAAAAGACCTCGCTGATCAGCCTGACCGAGTTGCGCCAGCATCGTGAACTGGAAAGCATGCGCATTCTGCAAAAGGGCAACCGCCTGTCCATCACGCCGGTGGATCCGCGTGAATGGAATTTCATTACCAAAAAACTGATGAAGATTTCCTGATGAAACTGCAAAACGACATCTTCATCCGCGCGCTGCTGAGGCAGCCGACGCCCTACACGCCCGTATGGCTGATGCGCCAGGCCGGACGCTACCTGCCCGAATACCGCGCAACCCGCGGCAGGGCCGGCAGCTTTCTTGCACTTGCCAAGTCACCGGCGCTGGCTACCGAAGTCACGCTGCAGCCGCTGGAGCGCTTTCCGCTAGACGCGGCAATCCTGTTCTCTGACATCCTCACCGTACCCGATGCCATGGGGCTGGGGCTGTATTTCGCCGATGGCGAAGGTCCGCGCTTCGAGCGACCGCTGCGGGACGCGGCGGCCATTGCCAAACTGGCCGCCCCCGATCCCACGCGCGAACTGAAGTACGTGCTCGATGCCGTCAGCGAAATCCGCCGCGCGCTGGCCGGCCGGGTGCCGCTGATCGGTTTTTCCGGCAGCCCCTACACCCTGGCCTGCTACATGGTCGAAGGCGGCGGCAGCGACGACTTCCGCACCATCAAGACCATGCTGTACAGCGAACCGGCACTGCTGCACCGCATACTCGAAGTCAACGCACAGGCCACTGCGGATTACCTCAATGCGCAGATCGAAGCCGGCGCCCAGGCCGTCATGATTTTCGATACCTGGGGCGGCAACCTTTCGCACGCTGCGTTCAGGGAGTTCTCGCTTGCCTACACCGCACGCGTCGTTGCTGCACTGAAACGCGAGCATGACGGTGTGCGCATTCCCAGCATCGTTTTCACCAAGGGCGGCGGACAGTGGCTGGAGGCAATCGCGGCAACCGGCTGTGATGCCGTCGGCGTGGACTGGACGACCAGTCTTGCCGAAGCACGCCGCCGCGTCGGCCAGGGCACAAAGGGTGTAGCGCTCCAGGGCAATCTCGATCCCATGGCCCTGTTTTCGCAACCGGCGGCGATCAAGGATGAAGTGGCGCACGTGCTGGCTGATTTTGGTCAGGGTTCGGGTCACGTTTTCAACCTCGGCCACGGCATCTCGCAGTTCACGCCGCCGGAATCCGTTGCCGCCCTGGTCGATGCCGTGCACGCACTCAGTCCGGCCTATCATTCCGATTTCAGCAGCAACTAGACAGTCACCGAGCGGCAACCGGGCGGCGGCTTTCGGGCTTGCGCGACGCAGCAATTGTGCGAACTTGAGAACAATGGCGCAGGCATGCCGAAAACGCACTTATGCACACACCCCCGTTTTGACCACGACTGGCGCGGGGTTTCAGGGCCCCCCCCGAGAAAACTCTCAACATATTGATATATAAGAATTATTATCCCTGCCGTGAAATTAGGCATAAAGAAAATATCCTTTTGGCAAGGCTAGTTACAGTTGCGTGACCGATTTATGCACAGATTTATCCACAGAAACTGTGCAAAACATGGAAAACCATTTTTTGGGCAAGTAGTTAGCCCTTAATTTCTCGAAAATACATGAGCGTGCGTAAAAACCGGATTCAGGCATGATCATCGCGCACGTTGCGCTCGACGTGCCACTGCCGCATTTGTTCGACTATCGCGGCGAAGAACTCAGCGCACATGACATTGGTTCGCGCGTCGTTGTGCCCTTCGGAGCCGGCGGTAACAGGCATGAACGCTCCGCCGTCGGTGTGATCGTCGGCATCAGCAACGAATCACAGGTCCCACCGGGC
Organism: Bordetella parapertussis; assembly: GCA_945885335.1. Lineage (GTDB taxonomy): Bacteria > Pseudomonadota > Gammaproteobacteria > Burkholderiales > SG8-39 > CAIYPG01. The sequence continues at coordinate 3,120 of CAMCYY010000097.1, read as the reverse complement.
AAGCTGAAGTCAATCACCAGGGTACTGCGCGACTCACCGCCTCTGCCACACGAGTGGCTGGCACTGGCACAGTTCTGCGCAGACTACTATCACAAGCCCATCGGCGAGGTCATCCTGCCCGCGCTGCCGCCGCGCCTGCGCACCAGCAAGCCGGCACCCCTTTGCCCACAGTATTACCGGCTGGCACGCAGCGCGGATGAACCTTTGGCGGCATCCGCAAAGCGCGCCGGCCGCAGGCAGGCGCTGGTTGAACGCATGACCCAGGCGCCAATGGATGACTCAGCGGTCGCCGAGCTCGCGCCGATTGTCCGGGCAGAGTTGCGCAAGATGATCGCGGCCGGTGAAGTGCTGGCCGAAGAGGCGCCTCGATCACAGCCATCCTTTGTTTCGGCGCACGCGCTGACCACGGAACAAAGCAGCGTCATCGCGGCCCTGCAGGCCGGGGCCGGCGAATTTGCGGTGCACCTGCTGTTCGGCATCACCGGCAGCGGCAAGACCGAGATTTACCTGCACCGCATTGCGAAGACCCTGGCCGCAGGCCGCCAGGCACTGGTGCTGGTACCGGAAATTGCACTGACCCCGGCCCTGCAAGCGGCATTTGCGGCGCGCTTTCCCGGCGCCCACATCGTCACCCAGCACAGCGCCATGGCGGAAATGGAGCGCGCCAGCGGCTGGCTGGACGCGCAGCGCGGTCGCGCCAACATCGTGCTGGGCACGCGGCTCGCGGCATTCGTCCCTCTGGCGCGTCCCGGCCTGATTGTTGTGGACGAAGAGCAGGACGCGTCCTTCAAGCAGCAGGACAGCCTGCGCTACAACGCCCGCGATGTCGCCATATGGCGCGCGCGCGCCGCCGGCATTCCCATCCTGCTGGCATCAGCCACCCCATCCATCGAGAGCTACCAGCATGCGCTGAGCGGGCGCTATCGGCTGCATGTGCTGTCGGCGCGTGCTCACGCCGGCGCGAAGCTCCCCGATGTGCGCCTGGTTGACACGCGCATCCATGCGACCAAGCATGGGTTGAGCGAGCCGTTGAGCGAAGCCATTTCGGCACGCCTGGAACGTGGCGAACAGACCCTGGTGTTCCTGAACCGGCGTGGCTATGCCCCGGTGCTCGCCTGTCCCGGCTGCGGCTGGATCTCCGGATGCCCGGATTGCGCCGCGCACCTCGTCCTGCACCTGGCCGAAAAGCGCATGCGCTGCCATCACTGCGGCCACTCCGAAGCGGTGCCGCGCGCCTGCCCGCAATGCGGCAATGTCGATTTGCAACCGCTCGGGCGTGGCACACAACGCCTGGAAACCACCCTTGGGGAACGCTTTCCGCAAGCACGTATTGTGCGCATTGATGGCGACAGCACGCGCAATCGCGGCAGCCTTGAGGCATTGCTGGGCGATGTGCGCGAAGGCCGCACCGACATCATGCTCGGCACCCAGATTCTCGCCAAGGGCCATCATTTCGAGAACCTGACGCTGGTAGCGGTGCTGAATGCCGATGCAGGACTGTTCGCCGCGGATTACCGCGCCAGTGAACGGCTGTTTGCGCAACTGGAGCAGGTTGCCGGACGCGCCGGACGCGCACAGCGTCCGGGTGAGGTGTGGATACAGACGCGTTTTCCGGACCACGCCCTATATCAGGCACTGATCCGCCATGATTACGCCGGTTTCGCGAAATCGCTAATCAAGGAGCGCGAGCAGGCGGGATTTCCCCCGTTTGTTTTCGAGGCCGCTCTGCGGGCCGAGTCCCCGGATCTGGCCCGGGCTGCGAAGTTCCTGGGGGAGGCCGTCGCACAGGCCCCTGAAGCGCGTGATGGCATCACGATTTTCCAGCCGGTACCCATGGCGCTGTCGCGGCTGGCACGCATGGAACGCGTGCAGGTGGTGCTTCAATCGGAGTCCCGCCCGCGCCTGCAACATTTCCTGCGCGAATGGGATACCACGCTGCATGGCCTGCGTGCAGCGGGCGTACGCTGGCACCTGGACATTGACCCGACGGAGTTCTGAACATCGGGTCAATCCAACGGGAATCTGTGGAAAAGCGCGCGATATGCCTGGGTTTTTCCCACAAAACCCGGAAGTCCGTGCAGGCACGCACGGTATAATGCGGACCTTTCCCGGCGCACTTCGCCTCATTAAGCAAGGTGCGCAATCGCGTTCATTCCGCGCCTCTTTCTGCTCATCCATGTCCACGGAAATCAAGTCTCACCTGACCGAACTGCTCGCGCATGCGCTGGCGAAAATCGCGCCGCAGCAGCCGGCCTCGATCATCACGCTGGAGCGCCCCAAGCAGGCCCAGCATGGTGATTTTTCCTGCCCCGTTGCCATGCAGTTGAGCAAGGTTCTGAAGCGCAATCCGCGCGAGATCGCAACAGAACTGGTCGCAGCGCTGCCACCCTCGGAGTGGCTGGCACAATGCGAAATCGCCGGTGCCGGTTTCATCAATCTGCGCCTGCATCCGGCGGCCAAACAGCACGTGGTGCGCGCGGTACTCAGCGCTGGAAAGCGATTTGGCTACGCCGTGCGCGGCCAGGGTCAGCCCGTGGTGGTGGAGTTCGTCTCGGCCAACCCCACCGGCCCGCTGCATGTCGGCCATGGCCGGCAGGCGGCGCTGGGTGACGCCATTTCAGCACTCCTGGAATCGCAGGACTTCAAGGTCACGCGCGAGTTCTATTACAACGACGCCGGTGCTCAGATCGAGAACCTCGCACTGTCAGTACAAGCGCGCGCCAGGGGCATGGACCCCGATTCGCCGCAATGGCCCGCCGACGGTTACCGCGGTGAATACATCCGCGACATCGCAGCCGACTATCTCGCCGGGAAAACCACCGGCGGCGGACGGGTGGCGGAGGTCAGCGGCAAAGGCAACGCTGATGACCTGAATGCCATACGACTGTTTGCGGTGGCCTACCTGCGCCGCGAGCAGGACTTGGACCTGCTGGCCTTTGGCGTGCGCTTCGACAACTATTACCTGGAGTCTTCGCTCTATACCGAGGGCCGCGTCGAGCAGGTCGTAGGCGCCATGGTTGCCGCCGGCAAGACCTATGAAAAGGATGGCGCCCTGTGGCTGAAGACCACGGATTTCGGCGACGACAAGGACCGCGTCATGCGCAAGTCCGACGGCGGCTA
>CAMCYY010000096.1 GCA_945885335.1 Bordetella parapertussis | reverse complement strand
CCGGGGGGGCTTTTCCAGACCGCCCTTTTGCGTACGGATGGCTTTTCATCCGTACGCAAAAGGGCGGAACGCAAGCGAAGCGCGCGAGGGACGTTGCTGAACCCGTGCATTCGTGAAACCCCTGATAGAAGCAAAGCTGCGTTCAGGATCACCCCAACCGCTTGCGCGCCGCCTTCACTGCCGCGCGCACCTGCGCCGGCGCGGTGCCGCCGGTGTGATTGCGCGCCGCAGCCGAACCGTCCAGCGTCAGCACGGCAAATACGTCCTTCACAATGCCCGGTGCGAACTGGCGCAGTTCGGCCAGCGTCAGTTCGGACAGGTCGCGCTTCGCCTTTTCGGCAAATTTCACTGCACGCGCCACCGCTTCATGCGCGTCACGGAAGGGCAGGCCCTTTTTCACCAGATAGTCGGCCAGGTCGGTCGCAGTGGCATAGCCCTCGCGCGCCGCGGCACGCATGGCCCCGGCATTCGCTTCCAGGTCCAGAACCAGTTCGGCAAAAATCGCCAGCGTGTCGCGCAACGTGTCCGCGGTGTCGAACAGCGGCTCCTTGTCTTCCTGGTTGTCCTTGTTATAGGCCAGCGGCTGCGCCTTCATCAGCGTCAGGAGGCCCATCAGGTGGCCGAACACGCGCCCGCTCTTGCCGCGTGCCAGTTCCGGCACGTCCGGATTCTTTTTCTGCGGCATGATGGATGAGCCGGTGCAGAAGCGGTCGGGCAGCGTAACGAAGCCGAAGCGCGGGTTCACCCACAGCACCAGTTCTTCGCACAGGCGCGACAGGTGCACCATGACCAGCGAACTGGCTGCGCAGAATTCAATCGCGAAATCGCGATCGGATACCGCGTCCAGCGAATTCGCAGCGACGGCATCAAAGCCCAGTTCCTTCGCCACCAGTTCACGGCGAATCGGAAAGGACGTGCCAGCCAGTGCCGCGGCACCCAGTGGCAGCACGTTTGCGCGCTTCCTGCAGTCGGCAAAGCGCGTGCGGTCGCGCTCGAACATTTCCACATAGGCAAGCAGGTGATGGCCGAAGGTCACCGGCTGCGCCACCTGCAAATGGGTGAAGCCGGGCATGATCGTGGCGGCGTGCTTCTCGGCTTGCGCGATCAGGCTTTTTTGCAAGGCGCCAAGCAGCGTGATGATGGCGTCCATCTCGTCGCGCAGCCACAGGCGGATGTCGGTCGCCACCTGGTCATTGCGCGAACGCCCGGTGTGCAGGCGCTTGCCGGCATCGCCAACGAGGGCGGTCAGGCGGCGCTCGATATTCAGGTGCACATCCTCCGCATCCAGCGACCAGATGAACTTGCCGCCCGCGATTTCCTGCGCGATCGCGGCGAGGCCTTTTTCGATCTTTTTCAGGTCGGCGCGTGACAGGATGCCGCAGGTTGTGAGCATGCGCGCGTGTGCCAGCGAGCCGCGGATATCGTGCTGTGCGAGGCGCTGGTCAAAGCCCACCGAGGCCGTATAGCGTTTGACGGTCTCGGAAACGGGTTCGGCGAAGCGGCCGGACCAGGCAGTTGCGGGGGTTGCAAGCCTGGGTTTTGCAGTCTTAGAGGATTTTGCGGCCATGTGTACAATGAATGAAGGATTTGCAGTGCGCGTCTACAGTGTTCTGTCGCTGCGTGTTTTCGGATGATTTGAACGTTTCCGCGCGAGCACTTCCGCGGACCTGGCTTGATCAACAAAAACCCGAAAAACAACAATGACTCTTGCTTCAAAACCGGCACCTAAGTCGCAGAGTATAAGAGCATATTTCGGAAAAAGGGTAACCGCCGCCCTTTTGCTCCAGGCCTCCGTGCAGCCATCATGAGCACCTCCCCCAGGGCCTCAAAAGCCACGCCCGACAGCACCCCGGCCGATACGCTGCCCGATTTCCGCAGCCTCGGCGTCATGCTGCGCATATTGCTGGGCGTGAATGCCGCGCTGGTATTCGCCGCCGCCGTGCGCGCGCAGACCCTGGCGCTGATTCCGAACGCGGTGCTGGAACTGAGCGCGTGGGTGGAGCCGGTGCTGCTGACGACCGTCGTGCTGTTGTATGCAGCGGCGCGGCCCCTGCTGCGATTGAAGTACCTGACAGGCGCCGCCATCGTCGGCGCACTGGCGATGCTGGTCACCACCGGCTATTCGCTGGCCCTGCAGCGCACCGGCATCCCGATGTTCGAAAGCGCCGGTCACTGGACACTGCATATTGCCTACGCCGCATTTGCCACCGGGGTGATGCTGATTTATTTCCGGCTGCGTGAACGCGCCTTTTCACCGGCGCTGGCCGAAGCACGCCTGCAGGCACTGCAGGCGCGCATCCGCCCGCACTTCCTGTTCAACAGCCTGAACGCGGTGCTGTCGCTGGTGCGCTCCGATCCGCGCCGCGCCGAGAGCGCGCTGCAGGACATGGCCGAATTGTTCCGCACCCTGATGGCTGACAACCGCACACTGTCCACACTGGGCGAGGAAGTGACGCTGACACGCCAATACCTGAACATCGAGCACCTGCGACTGGGCGAGCGCCTCACCGTGGAATGGAAGATCGACCCGCGCGCCGAGATCGTGCCGGTGCCGCCCCTGATGCTGCAGCCGCTGGTGGAAAACGCGGTGTATCACGGCGTCGAACCGGGCGTGGGTTCGGGGCACATCGACATCGAGGCGACACTGCACGGCGAGGAACTGCGCCTGCGGGTGACCAACCCCTATCACCCCGAGCACCAGCACCGTCAGGGCAATCACATGGCCATGGCCAACATCGGCGAGCGCCTGCGGCTGCATTTCGATGTCGAGGCGAAAATCGAGACCCGAATCGAGACCAAGGCCACCGGCGACCGCTTCGAGATCCGCGTCACGCTGCCCAATCGGAAGATTCCATGACCTCATGACCCTGCGCATCCTCATCGTCGATGACGAACAACCGGCCCGCAATCGTCTGCGCGAACTGCTCGCGGATTGCCGCGCTGAAGTGCCGCATGAAATCGTCGGCGAGGCGGCCAACGGCATCGAGGCGCTGGAACTGCTGCCTGAAACAACACCCGATGTCGCGCTGGTGGACATCCACATGCCGGGCATGACCGGCATCGAGCTTGCCAGCCACATGCAGGTGCTGGAACGCCCGCCATCCGTGATTTTTGCCACTGCACACAACCAGTACGCAGTCGAGGCCTTCGAAGTCAATGCCGTGGACTACCTGTTGAAGCCGGTGCGCGCGGCTCGCCTTGCCGCGGCGCTGAAAAAAGTCAGCGGTGGCGACCGGCTGCCAAATGCACTTTCACGCGAAGCACTGTCACGCCTCGATCCACAACCGCGACGATATTTCGCCGTCGCCGAGCGCGGCAGGGTCAGGCTGGTGCCGGTGGCTGATGCGCTGTTTCTCAAGGCCGAGCTGAAATACGTGGCCGTGCAGACACGTGACACTGAGTACCTGATCGAAGAGCCCCTCAGCCACCTCGAGGAGGAGTTCAGCGGCCTGTTCATCCGCATCCACCGCAGCTGCCTGGTGGCGCGCCGCCTGATCCGCGGGTTTGAACGCGTTGCGGGGGAAGAGGGTGAGGGATGGGCGGTGGTGCTGGAGGGATGGCCGCAGAAGCTGGCCGTCAGCCGGCGGCAATGGCCGGCGGTCAAGGCGATTATCAGGGTTTGATTTGTTTCCTCGGTAGGGGGACTCGCTTACCGAAAAACCCTTACGGCTTCGCCGAGGTACTTTTCTTGGTGAAGCGAAGAAGAAAATCCCCCCGCACACCTGCGGTGTGTCGGCCCCCTTTGACAAGGGGGTAGACGGTGTGTCGGCCCCTTTGACAAGGGGGTCGATTATTCAAGCAATACCTAGCGCCTGCTTCTGCTTCGCAACCAACTCCAGAATCCCATTGCGCGCAAGGCCCATCAAAGCATCCATCTCCGCCTGCGAGAACGGCGCGCCTTCCGCCGTGCCCTGCACTTCGACGAAACCGCCGGAACCGGTCATGACCACATTCATGTCGGTATCGCAGGAGGAGTCCTCGGCATAATCGAGATCCAGCACCGGCACGCCTTCATGGATGCCCACCGACACCGCCGCGACGAAATCGCGGATGGGTGATTCCTTCAGGAGACCGCGCGCCATCAGGCCGCTGATCGCATCATGGGCGGCGACGAAGGCGCCGGTGATGCTGGCGGTGCGCGTGCCGCCATCGGCCTGGATGACGTCGCAGTCAAACTGGATGGTGCGCTCGCCCAGCTTTTGCATGTCGAACACCGCACGCAGGCTGCGGCCGACCAGGCGTTGTATTTCTTGGGTGCGCCCGGACTGCTTGCCGCGCGCCGCTTCGCGATCGGAGCGCGTGTGCGTGGCGCGCGGCAGCATGCCGTACTCCGCAGTCAGCCAGCCCTGCCCCTTGTCGCGCAGAAAGCCGGGCACGCGCTCCTCGACACTGGCGGTGCAGATCACCTTGGTGTCGCCAAACGAAACCAGCACCGAACCTTCGGCGTGGCGGGTGAAATGGCGCTGGATCGTGATCGGACGCAGCGCGTCGGGTGTGCGGCCGGAAGGGCGGGTCTGGGTCATGTGGGTGCTCAAGTTCGAGAACAGGTTGAAAGACAATTGTCATTCCGAGTGCGGCGAGGAATCTGCTGTCATCAAAAAACAGAAGCAGATTCCTCGCCGCACTCGGAATGACATTTTTTAAGTTTCGGTATTCTTCGTGAACAGCGCGGCAATGTCAGCCGCGCTTTATGCCCCGCCCTGCTCCGTCCAGGTCATCGCAACAGCAGAAAGATTGTCGCAGTCCTGTCCGGCGCGTATCTCCGCCAGGTCGAGCAGTTCCGGCACGGCGAGCATGATATCCGACTTCGTCAGCAGCGCGCAGATCTGCTGGCTCGTGATCGGCCCCCACAAACCATCCGTGCACAACAGGATCGTGTCGCCCGCGAGCAGGCGTGCACCGTGCGACAACGCAACTTTGGGCGGCGCCGTTCCACCCAGGCAGCTGTAGATGCGATTGCGCTCGGGATGGCTGGAGGCCGCCTCTCGGCTGATGCGCCCGGTGTCGAGCAGGCGCTGCACGTTGGAATGGTCGCGCGTCTGCGATTCGATGCGTCCCTCGCGCAGGTGATACAGACGCGAGTCGCCCACATGCGCCCAGTGCGCAATACCGTCCTGCACCACGCAGACAACGCAGGTGGTGCGCGGCGTTTCCGGCAAAGCGTGGCGGTGTGCGTGCGCGCCCACGGCATGATGCGCATCAACCAGCACGGTGCGCAGGAAACGTTCCGGATCAGCCAATCGCGGAACAGCCTCGCGATTGAAGGTGTCGGAAATGAATTTCACCGTCACCTGCGCTGCCACCTCGCCGTTCAGGTGCCCGCCCATGCCGTCGGCCACCACCATCAGCAGGGCATCGCGGCTGTAGCAATAGCCGATACAGTCCTCATTCTGCTTGCGTGTGCCCTTGCGGCTGGCCTGATAAATCGAGAACTTCATCGCGCAGCTCCTGTATGGCGCGCCGCGAACTTGCGCATATGGCTGCGTATGTGGCCACGCATGCGATGGAACAGCCCGCGCTGACGATGCACCACCGGGCTCTTCTCCCCCAGCAGCACCTTCTGCAGCGCAAACACGCTGTGCGGCCGTCGCTGCGGGTCCATCTCGAGGCACCAGTCGATGGTTTCGAGCAGGGCGCGTGAATACCGGCCCTCCCAGAGTTCGGTCGCCGATCTGTAATGATCCTCGCGCGCACGCTTGTCCGCGGCCTCCGGCGCCATGCCGGCGATGCAGGCAAACATGCTCGCCCCTACGCTGTAGATGTCGCTCCACGGCCCCAGATTTTTGCGGTCATGGTATTGCTCGGGCGGCGCAAAGCCCGGCGTATACATGGGGTTCAGCTTGATGCCGCCCTCCTGCAGCGTCTGCCGCGCCGCGCCGAAATCAATGAGGATGGGCATGCCGTCGTTGCGGATGTAGATGTTGGCCGGCTTGATGTCCAGATGCAGCAGCCGGGTGGAATGCACTTCGCGCAGGCCGTTCAGGAGCTGGGAGAAAACGTAGCGGATGAAATTCTCCTTGATGCTGCCGTGGCGTGCCTGGATATGCTCCTGCAGGGTGCGGCCGCGCTCATAGCGCATGACCAGATACACCGTCTCGTTGGCACGAAAGAAATTCAGCACCCGCACCACGTTCGGATGCGACAGATGGGCCAGCGCGCGCCCCTCCTCGAAAAAGCATTTCAGGCCGTAGCGGAAGGTGGCGACGTTTTCCTCGGCAATGGAAGGCAGCGCGGCGCCTTCATTGCGCAGCGCCAGCTGGGCGGGCAGATACTCCTTGATCGCCACCGGCTGGTCGTTCTCGTCATAGGCCAGATAGACGATGGAAAAACCGCCGCAGGAAATCACGCTGGCGATGCGGTAATTTTCGAGCTGGTAGCCGTCGGGCAGAGGCTGGTTGGCCTGGGTCGCCATGGCGTGCGGTGTAGCGAAACACTTCCACATCGAAAGCAGTTTCGCGATAACAAGTGAAACGTTATGATAGAAGCATTACGCTGCCCCATCGGCCAATAGCGGTAACGTCGGGCGCAGACGGCGTTAATAATTCACACTCCTTACCTCATTCTGACTGCGGTTCCCCATAATGATTCTCAGCATGACCGGTTACGCCACCCTTGCGCGCGAACTGCCCGGCGGTTCGGTGTCCGTTGAACTCAAAAGTGTCAACAGCCGCTTTCTCGACATCCAGTTCCGCCTGCCCGAAGAAATGCGCCCGATCGAGCCTGCCCTGCGCGAGTTGATTGCCGCAAAAGTGACGCGCGGCAAGGTGGAATGCCGCATCGCCACCGCTGCCATCGCCGGCGCAGCCCCGCGGCTGGAACTGAACAAACCGCTGCTGGCAGCGCTTGCGTCGCTGGACAGGGAAGTGCGTGCCGCACTGCCCGACAGCCAGCCGCTGCGCGTCGGCGAGGTGCTGAACTGGCCGGGCATGCTCGGTGATGATGCATCGGCAGGCAGCGCGCAACGTACCGCTGCGCTGGAACTGGCCGGTGCCGCACTGAAGGAATTCACCGCCACGCGTGCACGCGAAGGCGAAAAGTTGAAAGTCATGGTGAGCGATCGCGTGGCCCGCATGAACGCGCTGCTGAAAGAGATCCAGCCCCGGCTTGCCGAAGCCATCGCGGCCTATCAGGAAAAACTGGCCACCCGCCTGCGCGAAGCACTGGGCACGGCCGATGACGAGCGGGTTCGCCAGGAAATCGCGCTCTACGGCGTGAAGGTGGACATCACCGAGGAACTGAACCGCCTCGGCGCGCATCTGGCCGAAGTGCTGCGCGTGCTGGCCGCAGGCGGCCCGGCCGGCAAGCGCCTCGACTTCCTGATGCAGGAACTGAACCGCGAGGCGAACACGCTGGGCTCGAAGTCGGTGTCGAAAGAATTGTCCGACGCCAGTCTGGAATTCAAATTGCTTATCGAACAGATACGCGAACAAGTGCAGAACATTGAATGAGTGCAGCAGTGATCACCAACAGCAAATCCCCCCTGCCCCCCTTTGACAAGGGGGGACCCCTGCGAGCGGTCACGGTTGGGCTCACCCCCTTGTCAAAGGGGGAAACCCTTCGATCAGTCACGGTTGGGTTCACCCCCTTGCCAAAGGGGGGACCCCTTCGATCAGTCATGGCTGGGTTCACCCCCTTGTCAAAGGGGGGAGCCCTTCGATCAGTCACGGCTGGGTTCACCCCCTTGTCAAAGGGGAAAACCCTTCAATCAGTCACGGCTGGGTTCACCCCCTTGTTAAAGGGGGGAGCCCTTCGATCAGTCACGGCTGGGTTCACCCCCTTGTCAAAGGGGAAAACCCTTCGATCAGTCACGGCTGGGCTCACCCCCTTGTTAAAGGGGGAAGCCCTTCGATCGGTCACGGTTGGGTTCGCCCCCTTGTTAAAGGGGGCGGACGCGGCGTCAGCCGCGCCGGGGGATTTGCTTTTCAGCTTCGCAGGCCACTGACATGAAAGGCAACCTCTTCATCGTCGCAGCCCCCTCCGGCGCCGGCAAATCCACGCTGGTGAACGCAGTGCTGGCCGAGGACAAGAACCTCACCCTGTCGGTGTCCTGCACCACGCGTGCACCACGCCCGGGCGAAGTCGATGGCCGTGAGTACCATTTCGTCGATCTGGTCACGTTCCAAGCCATGCAGGCGCGCGGCGAGTTCCTGGAATGCGCCGAAGTGCACGGCAATCACTACGGCACATCACAGAAGTGGATTGCCGACACCCGCGCCACCGGGCGCGACATCGTGCTCGAAATCGACTGGCAGGGCGCCCAGCAGGTCAGAAAGCTGTTCCCGGAGGCGGTCGAGATCTTCATTCTGCCCCCGTCCATGGCCGAACTGGAGCGGCGGCTGCGCAGCCGGGGCAAGGACTCCGAGGACTCCATCCGCCAGCGCTTGCACAATGCCCAGGAAGAAATAGCGCATGTGAGGGAGTTCGATTATGTTATTATTAACAATGACTTCGAGCATGCCCGTGGTGACCTTGCCGCGGTGATTCGCGCGGTCCGATTGCGTGCCGGCGATGTCCTTGCCAGTCTTGGCAAGGCGGGCTCACAAATATCCGAATTGCTGGAAGCGACCGCCCCAACGACAAAACCACGTTGAGTCCGATCGAACCGGCGCACACTTGAGCAATCACACTCGGCATTCCACACAGTAAACAACAAAGGCAGACCGTCATGGCACGCATTACCGTTGAAGACTGCATGAAGCACATCCCGAACCGTTTCGAGCTGACGCTGGCGGCGACCTATCGCGCACGCCAGCTCGCCCAGGGCGGCACGCCCATGGTCGAGGCGAACCGCGACAAGCCTTGCGTCATCGCGCTGCGTGAAATGGCTGCAGGCCATTACGGCGTCGAGTACCTGCATCGCGTCAACTCGGGGTGATGTGAACGCTTCGAAATCCCCCCTGCCCCCCCTTTCACAAGGGGGGAACACTCCGTTTTTCACCCCCTTGTCAAAGGGGGTCGACTGGCCGAAGGCCAGCGGGGAGATTTTCTCGAAGCAAGCCGACACACTGCAAGCGTGCGGGGGGATTTCAGTCCGCATGCATAGCAGCCGTTCGGCGGAGCAGTAACGAAGTCATGCCGGCTGTAGCGATCTCCGGGCTACGCGAAAATCTGGCTTACCTGCGGCCCGCCGACATCAGCCGCATCGAGGAGGCCTACGCGTTCAGCGACAGCGCGCATCAGGGCCAGACGCGCAAAAGCGGCATCCCCTACATCTCCCATCCGCTGGCCGTCGCCGAGATCATCGCCGGCTGGCAGCTCGATGCCCAAGCCGTAATGGCCGCCCTTCTGCACGACGTGATGGAGGACACCGCCGTCACCAAACAGGAAATCGCCACACGTTTCGGCGAGCCGGTGGCCGAACTGGTGGATGGCCTTTCCAAGCTCGATCGCATCGAATTCCAGTCACAGCAGGACGCCCAGGCGGAGAATTTCCGCAAAATGCTGCTGGCCATGGCGCGCGATGTGCGCGTCATCCTGATCAAGCTGGCCGATCGGTTGCACAACATGCGCACGCTGGATGCGGTGAGCCCCGAGCAGCGCCGCCGCGTATCGCGCGAGACCATGGAAATCTACGCGCCGATCGCCAACCGCCTCGGCCTCGGCAGCCTGTACCGCGAACTGCAGGAGCTGTCGTTCTCGCACCTCTACTCACTGCGCTATCGCACCATCGCCAAGGCAGTGAAGGCGGCACGCGGCAATCGCCGCATGGGCATCAAGAAGATCGAAGACAGCGTCAAGGAAAAGCTCACCGCGGCGAAACTCAAAGCCACAGTGGTCGGGCGCGAAAAGCACATCTACTCAATCTACAAGAAAATGTTGGAAAAGCGCCTGTCGTTCTCGCAGGTGCTGGACATCTACGGTTTTCGCGTCGTGGTGGAGGACGTGCCCGCCTGCTATTACGCGCTGGGCATCCTGCACGGCATGTACAAACCGGTGCCGGGCAAGTTCAAGGACTACATCGCCATCCCCAAGGTGAACGGCTACCAGTCGCTGCACACCACGCTGATCGGCCCCTACGGCATGCCGGTGGAAATCCAGATCCGCACCCAGCACATGAACCACATCGCCGAGACCGGCGTGGCCTCGCACTGGATGTACAAGAGCTCGGATGCCGAACTGAACGAAGTGCAGCAGCGCACCCATCGCTGGCTGCAGTCGCTGCTCGACATCCAGCACCACTCGGGTGATGCCGCCGAGTTCCTCGAACACATCAAGGTGGACCTGTTTCCGGACGAGGTCTATGTATTCACGCCCAAGGGCAGGATCATGTCCATGCCGCGCGGCGCCACTGCAGTCGATTTTGCCTACGCGGTGCACACCGACATCGGCAACCGCTGCATGGCGGCGCGCATCAATCATGAACTGGCGCCGCTGCGCACCGAACTGAAAAACGGCGACCGGGTGGAGGTCATCATCGCGCCGCACGCCCACCCGAATCCAGCCTGGCTCTCCTATGTAAAGACCGCCAAGGCGCGCTCGCAGATTCGCCACACGCTGAAACTCATGCAGACCGGCGAGGCCACGCAACTGGGTGAACGCCTGCTCGGCCAGGCGCTGCGCACGCTCAGTACCAAACTCGTGGATGTGCCCAAGGAGCGCTGGGACAAACTCGTGCGCAACACCAGCGCCCATTCGCGCAGCGAGATCCTCGCCGACATCGGGCTAGGCAAGCGCCTCGCCGCCATCGTGGCGCGCAAGCTGCTGCAGATTTCAGAGCATCACCCGGCCGAGGGCGCCGAAGGAAAGAGCGCCGGCGCCATTGTCGTGCGTGGCTCCGAAGGCATGGCGGTGCAGTTCGCCAAGTGCTGCAACCCCATCCCCGGTGATCCCATCATCGGCTTCATCAAGAAGGGCCAGGGCCTGATCATCCACACCCACGACTGCCCCAGCGCCGGACGCGCGCGCGGCGACCCCGAGAAGTGGGTAGACGTGGACTGGGACCCGGATACAGACCGCATGTTCGATGTCAACCTGCGCGTGTTCGTGCTTGACCAGCGCGGCGTGCTCGCCAAGGTGGCCGCCGCGATTGCGGAGGCCGGCTGCAACATCGCCAATGTATCGGTCGATGAAGACCGCGGCATGTACGCCACGAACCACTTCACGCTGCAGGTGGCAAACCGGCAGCACCTGGCACGCGTGCTGCGCACGCTGCGGCGGATTCAGGAAGTGGTGAGGATTGCGCGGGTGAAGGACTGAAGCTCAAATCCCCCCGCTTGGCTTCGCCAAGTCGGCCCCCTTTGACAAGGGGGTGAACCGGACATGCGGTTGATTGAAGAGTTCCCACTTTGACAAGGGGATGAAACGGGCATGTGGTTACGCGAAGGATTCCCCCCTTGTCAAAGGGGGGTTAGGGGGGATTTGGGGCTCGGGTTAATCGCGCGAAAAGCAAATCCCCCCGCTTGGCTTCGCCAAGTCGGCCCCCTTTGACAAGGGGGTGAACCAGGCATGTAGTGAGCTTCCCTCGGTTTTTCGTCTTCCAACCCATCGGCATTATGCCGCCAATTTCTTCTCATGCTGAGCACTGATCCAGTTTTCCAGGAACGCGACCGGCGAGGCGTAGCCAAGCGTGGAATGGAGACGTTTCCGGTTATAGAACGGCA
>CAMCYY010000095.1 GCA_945885335.1 Bordetella parapertussis | reverse complement strand
GTAGCTGCACGATCAGCTTTTCCAGCGCGTCAATATCGTTGCCGCGCATCATTGCCTCGTGCGGGATGATGCGCTCGTCGACGAACAGGCGCAGGTCCGCGCGCATTTTTTCAACAAAGGGACTGTGGCCGTACATGTTCATGGTCTCTCCTCGCAGGACAGTGGTGTTGCGATGCCGGATTGTCATCCAGAGCCTTGCTTAGTTGTCTGAATATCAGACAATATGTTTGAAAGTTTGACAGACGATGAAATACAATGCAAGCTTCATTGAGGTGCCCGCGGGCACCCGACCCAGCAGAAAGGATGGCCATGTCGACCAGGAGCGCCGCCAGTCGGTCAGCATCCCCGGCTGAAGCGGGCGAAGACAAGGATCCGCAATTTGCCTACACCCTGGCGCGGGGTCTGGATGTGCTGCGCGCCTTCGAGAGTGCATCGCCGCATCTGGGCAATCGCGAGATCGCCGTGCGCACCGGCATTCCGCGGCCCACCGTGGCGCGACTGACGCGCACGCTCACCATGCTGGGCTATCTGAAATACGATGCCGCCACGGCGCGCTTCCGTTTGTCCGTGTCAATGCTCTCGCTGGCCTATCCACTGCTGTCGCAACTGGGCGTGCGCCAGATTGCGCGTCCGCTGATGCAGCGCCTGGCCGATTACGCCAATGGCGCGGTGTCCCTGGGCATGCGTCAGGGGTTGAATATCATTCTGGTGGACAGTTGCATCGCGCCCAATGCGGTCACGGCAAGACCCGACATCGGTGCCTCGCGCAAGATTGCCCTCACCGCCGTGGGCCGTGCCTACTTTGCCGGCATTGATGAGGCCGCCCGCAAGGAACTGCTGGCGGAAATTCGTGCCAGCGGCGAGGTCGACTGGAAACTGTTCAAGCGCGACGTGGATCGGGAACTGGAGCGCTACCGTTCCGATGGCTTCTGCATTGCTCTGCACACTTCGGTGCAGGGCACGGTGGTCGCCGCGGTGCCCTTTCGCGGCGCCTTCGATGGCGAATTGATGGTGGTGAACTGCGCCATCTCCGAGTTCCAGGCCGACGAGGCGAAGCTGGTGAAGGACATCGGCCCGCGGCTGGTCGGTCTGGTGCAGCAGGTGGAGCGGGCGCAGGGAAGCCGCTGAGGCGGCATGAAAAAATCTGCATACGGACGCTGACCCATGATCAGAGACGAAGAAGGTTTCAATCTGCTGCTCCACAGCCTGCGGCGCTTCGTGCGTGAACGGCTCGTTCCGCTCGAGCGCGAGGTCGAGAGTCGCAACGAGGTGCCCGAAGACATCGTGCGCGACATGCGCGCCAACGGCCTGTTCGGCTACTCCATTCCCGAGGAATATGGCGGCGCCGGCATGACTACAGAGGAACTGGTGCTGGCGGCGATGGAACTGTCCCAATGCTCGCCGGCTTTCCGGGCCCGCGTTGGCACCAATACCGGCATTGGTTCGGAAGGACTGGTGGTGGACGGCACGCCGGAGCAGAAACAGCGCTACCTTCCCCGGCTGGCCAGTGGCGAGATCACCGGATCGTTCGCGCTCACCGAGCCGGAGGCCGGGTCCGACGCCACTGCGCTGAAGACCACGGCGCTGCGCGACGGCGACAGCTACGTCATCAACGGCTCCAAGTGCTTCATCACCAATGCGCCTCTTGCAGGCGTGTTCACCGTCATGGCCCGCAGCAATCCGGACAATGCCGGGGCGGGTGGCGTGTCCGCCTTCATCGTTGAGAAGGGCACGCCCGGTCTTTCGGTCGGCCAGCCCTACCGCAAGATGGGCCAGGCCGGGTCGCCCGTGTCCGAGGTGCATTTCGACAATTGCCGGGTGCCCGCCGCCAATCTCATCGGCGGCAGCGAGGGCATGGGCTTTCGCACGGCCATGAAGGTGCTCAACAAGCAGCGCCTGCATCTGGCGGCGCTGTGCACCGGGCCGGCCATCCGCATGCTGAACGACGCCATCGCCTACACCAGCACGCGCAAGCAGTTCGGCCAGCCGGTGTCCGGGTTCCAGCTGGTGCAGGCCATGATCGCCGACAGCCACACCGAAATCTTCGCGGCGCGCTCCATGATCCTGGAGGCGGCGCGGGCGCGTGACCGCGGCGAGGACGTCACCCTCGAGGCATCGATGTGCAAGATGTACGCCTCTGAAATGTGCGGCCGGGTGGCCGATCGCTGCGTGCAGATGTTCGGCGGCTACGGTTTCATCGCCGACTACGACATCGAGCGCTTCTATCGCGATGTGCGGCTGTTCCGTTTGTATGAAGGCACGACGCAGATACACCAGTTGAATATTGCCAAGCTGACTTTGCGCTCGGGATGCGCCACGACCGGTGTCGCGCTTTAGCTGACCTGGCGTCGCCGCATCGCATCTCGAAGACAGGACTCAGGGGATGAGAGACCGTGACCGAATCGCATGATGCCGTGGACCTGAAGGAATTCCGCCGCGAGGTGCGAGCTTTCATCCGCGCAAACCTGCCCGATGAGATCCGCGACAAGGTGCGGCGCGGCTGCGCGCTGAAAAAAGATGAATACCGCACCTGGGAGCGGATTCTCGCCGCGCAGGGCTGGCTGGTGCCGCACTGGCCGAAGGAGTGGGGCGGTCTCGCCTGGAGCTCCGACCAGAAGATGGTGCTGGACGAGGAAAAGTGCATCAACGACTGCCCGGAGCTGGTCAACTTTCCCTATGAGATGGTGGGTCCGATGCTGATGCGCTACGGCAGCGAGGAGCAGAAGCACTACTATCTGCCCCGCATCGCCCATGTCGAGGACTGGTGGTGCCAGGGCTATTCCGAGCCCAACGCCGGTTCCGACCTGGCCTCGCTGCAGACGAGCGCGGTACTGCACGGCGATCACTACATCGTCAACGGCTCCAAGATCTGGACCTCGCATGCGCAGTACGCCAATCGCATGTTCGCGCTGGTGCGCACCTCCACCGAGGGCAAGCAGCAGGAGGGCATCACCTTCCTGTTCATTGACATGACCGCGCCCGGTGTGTCGCTGCGCCCGATCATCGGCATCCACGGCTGGCACATGTTCAACCAGATATTCTTCGACAACGTGAAAGTGCCGGTGGAGGACCGCATCGGCAATGAGAACCAGGGCTGGACCATCGCCAAATCGGTGCTGGAGTCCGAGCGCCTGAATCTGGCGCGCGTGGCCGAGAACCATCGACGCCTGAGGCGCTTGCAATGGATCGCGTCGCAGGTACGCGAGGGCGGCCAGCCGCTGCTCGAGCGCGACTGGTTCCGCAATCGCCTGGGCGAGCTGGAGGTGCGGCTGATGGCGCTGGAGGCCAGCGTGGCGCGCTTTCGGCAGCAGGTGAAAGTCGGCGGACGGCTCGGGGCCGAGGTCGGACGTCTGAAATTGCGCGGCAGCCAGCTCATCCAGGACTTCGAGAATCTCACCGTGGACGCGGTGGGGCCGCAAAGCCTGGCCTTCGATCCGGATGCGCATCACGGCCCCGCCGAGGATGAGCTGACGCCCTGGTATGCGGCCACGGCCTCGTCGCGGCGCTTTGTCAGCCGTGGCTATACCATCGCCGGTGGCTCGAGCGAGGTGCAGCACATCAGCCTGGCTAAACAGGTGCTGGGGCTATGAGTACGAACGCACTATTGAATGACGACCAGAAAATGCTGGTCGAGGGCGCCGAGCGCTATGCGAGGAGCGTCTATAGCGCTGCTGCCCGCAGCGCCGCCATGGCCGAGCCCGAAGGGTTTGCGCGCCAGCGCTGGGCGGAGTTCGCCGACATGGGCTGGCTGGGCCTGGGCTTGCCCGAGGAACTGGGTGGCGTGTACGGGGCGGAGGAGGTTGCGATCCTGCTCGATGCCATCGGCGGCGCGTTGGTGGTGGAACCCTTTCTTGACAACGTGGTGCTGTGCGGGCCGCTGCTGGCCGCGCACGGCTCGGTGGAGCAGCGCGCGCTGGTGAGCTCGATGATCAAGGGCAATACGCAGTTTGCCTTTGCCGCGGCCGAAGCGCGGTCGCGCTATGACCTGTTCGATGTCGCCACCACGGTGGAGCGCACGGCGCAAGGCTTCGTGCTTGCGGGAGAAAAGCATCTGGTCGCCTGCGGTGACAGCGCCGATTACCTGCTGGTGCTGGCGCGCGACAAGGCCATGCCTGCTGCCAATGCGCGCGATGGCCTGTTCCTGCTGCTGGTGCAGCGCCAGACTTCCGGCGTGAGCACGCGCGGCTACCGCACCTACGATGGACGGCGCTGCGCCGATGTCGTGTTCGACAAGGTCGGCCTGCCGCCGTCAGCCATGGTCGGCACCGCCGGCGCGGCCTGGCCCGTGGTGGAGGCGGCCTGCGACCGCATGCACGTCGCCCTGGCGGCCGAGGCGGCCGGGGTGATGCAGACCGTGCTGGACATGACCACGGAGTACGCCCGGACGCGCAAGCAGTTCGGCCGGCCCATTGTCGCCAATCAGGTCTATCAGCACCGGCTGGTGGATGTGTACGTCCATGTCGAGGAGGCGCGCTCGCTGGCCTTGTATGCCGCCGCCATGCTGGAGGAGGATCAGGCCACGCGCGCACGCTGGGCCTCCGGGGCCAAGGCCTATGTGTCGGCGGTCGGCCGCAAGGTGGGTGAGGAGGGCGTGCAGTTGCATGGCGCCATCGGCATGACCGAGGAATACGCGGTCGGGGGACTGTACAAGCGGCTCGCTGCCATCGCCAATCAGTACGGCGATGCGGAATGGCATTACCGGCGCATCCGCGATCTTGCCGATGCGCAGGCCGTGAACGATATGGACGAAGTCAATTTGTAGTTTCCGGAATTATCCAAAGGAGGGCACATGAACGTGAACCAGGCAAACAGGGGGTGCATGCTGCTGCTGGGCATGCTTTTCGCGGCCACCGGATGGGCGCAGAACTGGCCAGTGAAGCCAGTGCGCGTGATCGTGCCCTATCCCACCGGCGGCGTCGTGGATGTGCTGACGCGCGCCGTCACCGTCGAGATGGTCAAGGATTTGGGACAGCAGATCGTGGTTGAGGCGCGACCCGGTGCCGGCGCCAACATTGGCGCCGAGGTGGTGTCCAAGGCAGCCCCTGATGGTTACACGCTGCTGGTCAGCGCCCCCTTCCTGCTGAACAACCATCTCTTGGAGCCGAACCTGCGCTGGCAGCGCAAGGATTTCACGGCCGTGGCTCGTTACACCTTGTCGCCCAGTTTCATGCTGATCAGCGCCAGCCTGCCGGTGTCAACCGTGAAGGAATATGTGGCCTATGCCAAGACCCGTCCGGGTATTCCAGTTGCCGGCGGCGTGGGAGGCTCCACGCAAACCATGGCTGTCCACATGTTTGCCAAGGTCGCCGGATTCGATATGAATCTCATCGATTACAACGGCGCGCCGGCCATGATTCCGCCGATCATGGTTGGCGACGTTAGCATGGGCATCATTCCCTCGTCGGTCACCCTGTCCGGCCTCAAGTCGGGCAGGCTCAGGGTTATTGCCAATACCAGCGACAAGCGCTCGGTGCTGCTGCCCGATGTGCCGACCATTGCCGAAGCGGGTTATCCCGATGTCACGGTGGTGAGCTGGTACGGATTTCATGCGCCGGCAGGCATCTCGCGTGACATCGCCACCCGCATCGCCGCCACCACCGAAAAGGCGACCCTTGTGGAGGAAGTGCGCACGCGCACCATCAATCTCGGCGGCGAAATTGCCTATCTGGGCACAGCCGACTTCGAGAAATTCCTCGTCGAGGACCAGAAGCGCTGGGAGCGTTTCGACTCGATGCTCAAGAAGCCCTGAGTCCGGGGTGGGTGGGCCTATCTTGCCTCGTGTCATGGCTCGCACTCGCGCCAGTCCTGGAGAACGATAACCAGAAGTGATCACCCGAACCAAATTCTTCAGGTTTCGGCAGTCACGCCTTATTTTAGAATCCATTGCACGGCAGAAACCCCGCAGTCTTGACGAGGGTTCGTTCCACACAAAGGATTGGAGGGCAGACATGGCACGTGATGGACATGCAGGTCCCAACCCGTATCGCAGACAGGTACTTTCGGCGTTGGCCGCCGGGGTAGCCGGTGCGGTGCTCCCCGGCAGCGCAATGGCGCAGTCTCCCGGCTCGAAAACTCCGATGCGCATTGTCTATCCCTTCGCCGCGGGCAGCGAATGGGATGCCCTGATCCGGGCGATGTCGATTCGGATCGGGCAGCAGTTGCAGATGTCGGCGATCGTCGAGAACAAGCCTGGCGCTTCAGGGAAAATCGGGACAACCTACCTGCTCAACCTGCAGCCACCCGGCTACAACATGATTTTTGCACCCATTGCGCAACAGGTTTTCGTGCCCATTGTCCAGCCGCCCGAGGAATACGATCCGCAAAAAGACCTTGTGCCCATTGCGCAGGTGGCCACCTTCGATTCCGGCATTGCGGTCCATCCCGACTTGCCCATCAGGAATCTCGCGGAATTCATCGACTGGGTTAAGAAGAACCCGGGCAAGGCCAATTGCGGGTTGTCAGGCCGGGGCGGGTTGCACCACTTCATCGCCATCGAATTGCAGAAGGTGGCGAACATCGAGTTCCAGTTCGTTTTCTACAAGGGCGCAGGCCAGTTGAGGACGGACCTGCTGTCGGGCCGCGTGCCGTTCACCTTCGGCACGGTTGCAGACATGGTTCCGATGCATCGCAGCGGCAAGGTGCGGGTCATCGCGACTTCGGGCGCGGCGCGCCTGAGCATGCTGCCTGATGTCGCGACCTACCGGGAGCAGGGCCAGAACGTGGTGGCGCAGGGCTGGTATGCACTGTTTGCCACCGCCAAGACGCCGCCCGCGGTGCTCAAATCCCTGGAGGATGTCAGCCTCGCGGCCATCAAGGACCCGGCCATCCAGAAAATGATCCTGGAGATGGGTAGCACACCGACCGGGCTCGGCTCCGCGGCATTGCGCAGCGTGGTGAAGGCCGACTTCGAGCGCTGGGCGCCGATCATCAGGGCATCCGGTTTCAAACTGGAGAACTGACTGCAGGTGATCGCCGTATCCGGCCCCGCCGGTATGCGGCGCGCATCGCATGGCGCAGTTAAGGAATAACTGAACAAGGGGGCATGCCCCCTTGTATATCCCTCACTTCAGAGGGAAACGCAGCGCAGGTTTCCGAAATTCAAGACTTGATCAGCGTTTCCTTAAGTAAAAGTCTCATCCGGGCGAGATGCAGCCGCCGCCTGCGGTCGCCCGCTTTTTCAATCAGGAATTCCAGTCAGGGAGCAACAGGGCATGTCCGAAAAAAAATATGTCTACACGAACGAACCACTGCCGGCGCCCGAGGGCTATGGCGGCAAGATAGGCCGGACCTTTGCTGAGTCCACACCCTGGTGGCCTCCCAGGGTCAAGGCGCCCGACGGGGCGCCGAACATCGTCATCGTCTATCTCGACGATATTGGCTTCGGCGACTTCGGCTGCTTTGGCAGCGAGATTTCCACGCCCAACATCGACCGCCTCGCGGGCGGCGGCCTGAGGTTGTCCGGCTACACCACCGTGCCGATGTGCCTGCCCGCGCGCGCGGCGCTGCTTACCGGCAAGAACCCGCACTCGGTAGGCTGTGGCTGGCAGAACACCACGGATCCGGGCTTTCCCGGTTTTGGCGGAGAGATTGCGAAGAACGCGCCGACCCTGCCGGAACTGCTGCGCGACAACGGCTACTCGACCATGGCCGTCGGCAAGTGGCACAACACTCGCGAGAAGAACACCTCGGCGGCAGGGGATCGCAGTTCCTGGCCGCTGCAGCGCGGGTTCGACCGCTTCTACGGCTTTCTGTCCTCGGAGACCAGCTACTTCCAGCCCGAGCAGATGCGCGAAGGCAACCAACTCGCCGACGTCGACGTCTATCCGAAGGACTATTACCTCACCGATGACCTTACTGATCGCGCGGTGCGCTGGATGAAGGAGCATGTGGGCGCCGCGCCGCAAAAGCCCTTCTTCCTGTATCTGCCCTACAACGCCGCACATGTGCCGCTGCAGGCAAGGCCGGAGGACGTTACGAAATACCGCGGACGCTACGACGCTGGCTGGGATGCGATCCGCGAGCAGCGCTTTGCGCGGCAGAAGGCGCTGGGCGTGATTGCCGGGGATGCGCGCCTGCCGCCGCACAATCCGGGTGTGCGCAAATGGGACGCGCTTTCCGCCGACGAGAAACGCATCATCCCGAAGTACATGGAAATCTTCGCTGCCATGATCGACAGCGCAGACCAGGGCATCGGCAAGGTGGTGGCCACGCTGGAGCAGATGGGCATTCTCGACAATACGCTGGTCATTGTCACAGCGGACAATGGCGGCAACTCGCTGGGCGCGCAGGGCGGCGCAGTGAACTCCTTCGAGAAGCGTTTCGGCAAGGACAGCGACACGACCGTCCTGGACCGCATCCTGGCCGAGAACAAGTTTGGCGGCGAGGAGACCTACATCGCCTACCCCACCGGCTGGGCGCAGGTGTCCAACACGCCCTTTCGCCAGTACAAGCGCTACACCATGAACGGCGGCATTCGTGTGCCATTTGTTGCCCACTGGCCGAAGGGAATCAAGGAGAAGGGGGCGGTCCGCAATGACTGGGTGCATGTCACCGACATTGCGCCCACGATCCTCGACATCGTGGGCCTGTCCTATCCGTCCGATTTCAAAGGCCTGAAGACGCGGCCCCAGGACGGGGTGAGTTTCCGTTCGCTGTTGAACGACGGCGGGATGACGCCGCGTCCGGCCCAGAGCTATGAACTCGAGGGCAACCGCGGCTTCATCAGGGACGGCTGGAAGCTGGTGTCATTGCAGCCGAAAAAGAGTCGCATCAATCTCGATAGCTGGATGCTGTTCGATCTTGCCAGAGACCCCACTGAAATCGATGACCTGGCCAAAAGCCATCCGGACAAGCTTGCCGAACTGGTGGCGGCGTTCGAGGCCGACGCTGCGGCCAACTGGATGTATCCGCTGGACAACCGCGAATACGAGCGCAGTGTCACGCACTCGCCGCACTGGCTGGAGGACATGAGTGCACCGCGTAATTTCTACCCCGGCGCGCAAACCATTGACCGCGCAAATGTGTGGCCGCTGTTTGCCGATCGCTGCTATCGCATTGTCGCCGACTTCGATTTCAAGTCGGGCGACAAGGGAGTGATCTTCACGGTGGGCACAGTGTTCGGCGGCCTGGTGGCCTTTGTCCTCGACGATGCCCTGCACTTTGTCTATCAGCGCTGGCAGAACCCGCTGGATTGCCCGCCTATTCCGTTGAAGCCGGGTGCGCATCAGTTTGAGCTCGACTATCGCGCCACCGGGCAGCGCAAGGGTCAGGGCCGCCTGCTGCTCAATGGTGCGGAATGCATCGCGATGACCGACATGTCGCCGACGCTAGGCCGTCTGCCGCACGAAGGCATGGATGTCGGCATTGACCGGCGCTGCGGCACCTCCGGCCGGTATGCCGGGCATGGTGTCTTCCGCTATACGGGAACAATCAGCAGGGTTCATGTCGAGCCGGGTGCGCAGGCACCGGGCAGCATATTCAATCGACCCGAGGTGGAGGCGCAGCGCGCTGCGCTGGAGTGGATGCGGTAATGGGCTGATGCGTTGAGGCGGGAACGGCGAATCGGCATCATTGGGCTAGCCGGCCGGGGGGTATCTTGCGCAATGCCGCGCCGAACTCCGCCAACGCCTCGGAGCGGTGTCCGCGCCGGGTGATGAGCGTAATCGGCGGCAGCGCGATGGCCGGCGTCACGGAGATGATGCTCAGGGCGCCGCTGGCCACATCGGTCTGGGCGTGCTCCTTGCGCATGACACCGAGCAGATCGGAGTCCAGGGCCAGCAGCGTGGTGAGGAAGAAGGGCGAGGTCAGTTCCACATCCGGTTCCGGAGGCGCCAGCCCCGCTTGGTGATGGGCGTCGATGACCGCGCGCCGCAGCATGGATTGGCGCGGCGGCAATACCCAGAGTTCTCCTTCGAGTTGCCGCCAGTGGAAGCGCCGCCGCCCGGACAGGCGGTGGGAGGGCGATGCCACGACGTAGATCCGGTCCGGCGCCAGATGTTCCACATGCAGCTTGTCGATGTCGGCGTTCTGCAGCGTTTCCGGCGGCAGGCCACCGACCACGCAGTCCAACTCGCCGTCCCGCAACGCGGGAATGAGATCGATGATCCGGGCTTCGCGGACCTGCACCATCGTCCTGGGGATGCGCTTGCGCAGCAGGGCGACCGCTTCGGGAATGCGCGGCGTCATCGGTAGCGTGCCGACCCGGAGCATGGAGGCGCCATGCCTCACGATGGCGTCCACTTCCTCGCCCAGGGCGCGGGTCTCGTTCATGGCAATCACGGCGTGGCGGATCAGCCGCTCCCCGGCGGCATTCGCCGTGACGCCGGACCGGCTGCGCTCGAACAGAGGTGTGCCGAAGCAGTCCTCGATTTCCCGGAGCATCTTGCTGACGGCCGGCTGGTTCAGCGCCATGCGCCGCGCGGCGGCGCGCACGGTCCGCTCCTGCGCCAGCAGCGTGAGCAGTTCGAAATGGCGCAGCCGCAGCCGTCGCACCATGCGATTGAATTGGGCAGGCATGCTTTTCATGATAACCGAATGTATTCACGCTGGATGTGTACTGGCATCGCCGGTTTGCAGCGGCATTGTGTGCCGCTGCGATGTCATTGCAACCTTGCCCCGGCGCGGGAGATCGCGGTTGCTCATGCGTCCAGAAGGTATGATCACGGCTTTTCTCTGGCGCAATCATCAACCATGAAGGCTGGCATCCTCTACCGCATCATTCCCATCCGCCCCGAAGCGCATATCTTCGAGGTGAACTGCACCGTCACCGATCCTGATCCCGAAGGCCAGCGCTTCGCGCTCCCTGCATGGATACCGGGCAGCTATCTGGTGCGCGATTTCGCGCGCCACATCGTGACGATACGCGCCAATCAGGGCGCGACTGGACGCGGCAAGGCGCTGACAGTCGAAAAACTCGACAAGCACACCTGGCGCTGCGAACCCGTGACAGGTGCGATTACCGTGACCTGCGAGGTCTATGCCTGGGACCTGTCGGTGCGCGGCGCGCATCTGGACACCACGCATGCCTTCTTCAATGGCACCAGTGTGTTTTTGCGTGTTTTGGGAAAAGAGGACCGCCGCTGCGACGTGGAGATCGCTGCGCCGCGGGGCGCGCGTTACCGCCGCTGGGAAGTGGCCACCGCGCTGAAACGCAGGCGTGCGCCGCAGTGGGGCTTCGGCATTTACACCGCCGCCGACTATGATGAGCTGATCGACCATCCGGTTGAATTAGGATCATTTTCACGAAAGACCTTCCTGGCTAAAAGCATTTCCCATGAAATTGTGATCACGGGCAGGCACCGTGCCGACATGGACCGGCTGGCCCGCGACATGAAGCGCATCTGTGAAACACAGATCGAATTCTTTGGCGCGCCGGCGCCGATGGAGCGATATGTGTTCATGAACACGGCGGGGGGCGAGGGCTACGGCGGCCTCGAACACCGCGCCTCGACGGCGCTCATGTGCGCGCGCAAGGACCTGCCCACGCCCGGCATGAAGGAGCCGACCGAGGGCTACCGCGGCTTTCTTGGCCTGGTGAGTCACGAGTACTTCCATACCTGGAACGTGAAGCGCATCAAGCCGGCAGCTTTCACGCCCTACGATCTGAATCACGAGAACCACACCACCCTGCTGTGGGCCTTCGAGGGGCTGACCTCTTACTACGATGACCTGATGCTGCTGCGTTCGGGGCTGCTGACCGAAGAGA
>CAMCYY010000094.1 GCA_945885335.1 Bordetella parapertussis | reverse complement strand
TATTTCTCCTTTGGTTGATCAGGGTTTATCTGTTGTGAGCTGGCCCGGAACCCATCACTGCATCAAAATCCAAACGTCAATTGCACCGCCGGCTCCAGCTTAATCAGGAATGGGAATGGTTCGCAACCTCCGGCGCGATCTTGGAATGAAACGGCATTCCGCGATACCTATGCTTTTACAAAGCTGCTTTGCACATCCCGGGAGTGGCTCTGCCAAACTGATGTGAGACGATGTTTGCCGAAATCACTCAATGGCAATTGCAGGGGCGATCCAGGCGGATTGCCGGGCCATCCGGCAAGTCAGCCCGCCCGGGCCATTGCCATCATCCAAAAAACGCTTCGAAAGGCGGTGATTGAAATGTCCAGTGAATTGAGGGTCGAGGGGGCATCGTCTGCGGGTGACAAGGGGACTGAAGGGTCAGCCGGCGGACAATCCGCGGCAAAGGTTGTCCGTTTCCAGCCACCGGTGGTGCGCAACGGCAAGGGAATGACCCTGTTGGCGAAGAGCGACATCATGATCGCTGCCGTGCAGACGATCTCCGAAGGTGGCGAGAACAATCTGCACTCTCATTCGGCAATGGACGGGTTGTGGTTCGTCCTGAAGGGCCGGGCGCGCTTCTATACGACAGGCAACGAAGTGATTGGCGATATCGGTCCGAAGGAGTGCATATTCATCCCTCGTGATTTTCCCTACTGGTTTGAAGCGGCAGGTGAAGAGGTGCTGGAGATTCTTCAGGTTGAGGCCATCGACAAGGGAATCAAGAATGCCCGGACCGACCATGAGCCGAAGAAGCAGGGAAAGCCCCGGTCGCAGCAGTTCTCGACCGAAGGTGTCAAGACCGGAGATGGTGGCCTGCTGGGCGGATAGGGCAGGGCGTGTGATCAGTTCAGACGCTGTGCTGCGGCGCCAGTCATGCGCCCGGCAATAAGCCATGACCGGCCCTATACGCTGAAGAGAAAGGATGTCTCGTGAGTGAATCTGTTGGACAAATTCCTCCTTATATTCCGGAGCATGACCGTGACTTCAAGGAAGATGCGGCGCGCACCCTTGCCCGTTATGCCCTGAAGCTGAGGTATGAAGATCTGCCATCTGACGTAGTGCGCCTCACCAAGAAGTGCATCCTGGATGTGCTGGGCACCACGCTTGCCGCCACCACGCTCGCTGCTGAAGCGTCCATGTTCCATGCGTATGTCAAGGAAATGGGCGGCACGGAGGAATCCACCCTCATTGGCTATGGCGAGAAGGCGCCGGCGCAGATGGCGGCGTTTCTTAATGGCAGCAACAGCCACATGCTGGACTTTGATGATGTGGGCAGCGGCCATGTCAGTGTGGCCACGATTTCGGTGGCCTGGGCCATGGCCGAGCGTGCCGGCCGGCGAATCAGCGGCCGGGAATTCCTGACCGCCGTTGCAGCCGGCATCGACATTCACACCCGCATCTATCCCTACGAATCAACGGAAGAATGGGACATCCGCCAACCCTGGTCCGCTACCCAGTGCTTCGGGTACCTGTCGGGTGCCGCGGTTGCCGCGCGTCTGCTGGGTCTTTCGGAGGAAGCCGCTGGTAACGCCATGAGCCTGGGCTACCAGCAGATCGCGGGCGCGAGCCAGCGCCATCTCGGGATGCATGCGGGATGGTCAAGTCAGGGCGCGGTGCTGGCTGCGCTTCTCGCCAGGCATGGCCTTCCGGGGGCCAGGGACATCCTCAATGGCAAGGCCGGCATGTTTCACGTTTACATGAATAACGAGAAGCCGGACCTTCAGCGCCTCACCGGCGATCTGGGCACGCGGTTTCGCACCCTTGAGTTGCACGGCTTCAAGGCATGGCCGGCCTGCGGCGCAAATCGGCGCCCGATTACGGCCATTCTCGATTTGCGCAAGGCGCACGGACTCAAACCCGAGGATGTCGAATCCATCAAGGTCATGGGTGGCGAGCATTTTATGCGCCTCGCCGAGCCCATTGAGCTGAAACGTCGCCCACCCCATGGCGCACAGGCCAAGTTCGCGCTGCCCTTCACCTGCGGTGTTGCCATGGCCTACGGAAATGTGCGCCTCGAGAACTACACGCCGGAGGGGTTGAAGGATGAGTTGACCCTGGCAATGGCGGATCGGGTCACCGTTGAAATTGATCACAGGCCGGAGCGCGCAGCGGACACCGCTTCAGTGGAGATCGTGACCCGCAGCGGCAAGCGCTATTTCAAGGAGGTCGCCCATCCTCTGGGCGATGACCGTGAGAACCCGATGTCACAGGCGCAACTCGAGGACAAGTTCCGCAACTGCGCCTCGTTCAGCCTGAAGAAGATCTCCAGTGCCAATGTGGAGAAAATCATTGAACTGGTTTCCGGCCTCGATAATGTCCAGGACGCGACCGACGTCCTTCGGTGCCTCTGAAGCGGCCTCCTGACTGAGGCAACGCAGCGCGCACCTGGAGCACGCCGTTTTTTCGCAGGGGTCATGTTCATTCGCAGGGCGAGGCCATAAAATGTGCGCCAACAATCAGGCGGCGGGCGAGATTCGCCCCGGTCCGCCTTCACATTCAACGCAGGAGATTCCATGAGCGACATCATCGTCGAAACCCAGGGCAAGGTTGTATCTGTCATTCTCGACTCACCGCCGGTCAATGCCCTGACCATGGCGCGCTACCAGTTGCTCACGGACATCTTCACCGACATCGGCAAGCGCAGCGATGTGCATTGCGCGGTGCTTACCGGCCGCGGCACGCGCGCCTTTTGCGCCGGCCTTGACCTGAATGAATTCCTCGCCGCCCCGGCCGACAAGGACCATGAGCGTGCCGCCATTGTGCGGGCGACCTTCAAGGCCATACGCTTGTGCGCCATTCCGGTCATCGCCGCGGTCAATGGCCCGGCGCTGGGCGCGGGCAATGTGCTGGCGGCGGTGTCCGACATCCGCATTGCCTCCGAGAAAGCCACTTTCGGCATGCCCGAGATCAATGTCGGTCGCTGCGGCGGCGGTGCCCATGTCGGTCGCCTGGTGCCACCGGGGCTGCTGCGCCTGATGTATTTCACCGGCGAGCCCATCAGCGCCTGGGAAGCGCATCGGGTGGGCTTTGTGGAGCAGGTGACGACGCCCAAGCGCCTGATGCCTGCGGCGTATGAGCTGGCGGAACTTATCTCGAAGAAAAGTCCCCTTGGGCTGCGCATGGCCAAGGAGGCGCTGAACCGCGTCGAATTCATGCCAGTCGAGGAGGGCTACGAACTGGAGCAGCAATACAGCAGTAAACTGCTCCTGACCGAAGATGCCCGCGAGGCCACGCGCGCGGCGATCGAGCGGCGTGAGCCGGTCTTCAAGGGGCGCTGATCACCCCGCGGGTTGCGCTGCCGCACTGGCGTCGCCTGTCGTCGTCGATACTCCGTCGTGACGCCGTCGCCATTTTGTGTCCCGCTTCGGCAAGGGTAAAATCACGGCTTGCGCCAAGCATCACGCCTCACTGCATCCTGCCCAACGCCGCATGATGCAAGCCCGAGCCTGCCGCAATGGCGTTGTCCTCCGATCAATAAGAAACGCGTTCCCGGCGCCCCATGTCGTTGATGCGCCCGGACGCCTCACCCGGTAATTGCCCCATGCTGCTGAAGAATCTCATCGTCTACCGGCTCTCGAAGAATTGGGCCGTGAAGGCCGACGACCTGGAACAAAAGCTTGCTGCACAAGCCCTGCAGCCCTGTGGCAGCTTTGCCATGGAGAGCCGTGGCTGGCTGCCGCCGCGTAATGACGGCCGTTTCGTCTACACGCAAAACACGCACTGGCTGCTGACGCTCGGCGTCGAGCAGAAAATCCTACCCACTTCGGTGATACGCCAGGCAGCGCAGGACCGCGCAGCACAGATCTCGGCGCAGCACGGCCGGCCAGTCGGACGCAAGGAGATGCGCGACTTGAAGGATCGTGTCACGAATGAATTGCTGCCGCGCGCCCTGGCCAAACGCACCACAACGCGTGCCTGGATCGACGCCAAGGGACGCTGGCTGGCCATTGATGCGGGCGCCGACAAAAAAGTTGAAGAGTTCCTCGAAGCGCTGCGCCGTGCTGAAGAGGACTTTCCCTGCAAGCGCCTCGACACCCAGCGTTCGGCCGGCGGCGCCATGACGAGCTGGCTGTCGACGCAGGCGCCACCGCATGGCTTCACGATAGACCAGGATCTGGAGCTTCTGTCCCAGGACATGAGCAAAGCCACGGTGCGTTATGCCCGCCATTCACTGGATGGCAAGGACATCCGCGACCACATCAAGGCGGGCAAGAGCGCTGTGCGCCTCGGCCTGACCTGGAAGGACAAGATTTCCTTTGTGCTCACCGATGAGCTGCATATCAAGCGCCTCGGTTTCGTCGATATCATCGCGGACAACGCCGAAGGTGATGCCGTGGACGAGGAGGAGCAGTTCGCCATGGACTTTGCGCTCATGACCGGCGAGCTGTCGTTGTTCCTTGAAGACCTGGTCGAGGCACTGGGCGGGGAAAAGACCAGCTAGCCTGCTTTTCACCGCCTTTCACGCAGTTTAAATACACCAAGGTTCAAGAAATACCCCAATGGCAACAAAACTTCCTGACTCCGCAATATCGAAAATCATCCAGATCCTCGCGCTTGAACTGGCAGCACGACCGCAGCAGGTCAGCGCCGCGATCGAACTTCTCGATGAAGGTGCCACCGTTCCCTTCATCGCCCGCTACCGCAAGGAAGTCACCGGCAATCTGGATGACACACAGTTGCGCAACCTGGATGAGCGCCTGGTCTATCTGCGCGAATTGGAAGAGCGGCGCGCTGCCGTGCTCGATTCGATTGCCGAGCAGGGCAAGCTGACCGATGAATTGCGCAAGGCCATCGAGATCTGCACTACCAAGCAGGTGCTGGAAGATCTCTATCTGCCCTACAAGCCCAGGCGCCGCACGCGTGCACAAATTGCCCGTGAAGCCGGCCTCGAGCCATTGGCAGATGCACTGTTTGCGAATCCGACCCTGGATCCGCAGGAAGAGGCGAAGTCCTACATCAAGATGGTGCCAGCCACTGAAGGTGTTGAAGCGATCAACGTGCCGGATGTGAAGGCTGCGCTGGAAGGTGCACGCGACATTCTGGCCGAGCGCTTCGCCGAGACTGCAGAACTGCTGGCGAAGCTGCGCACCCGCCTGCATGACCAGGGCGTGTTGAGGGCTGTCGTGGTTCCTGGCAAGGAGATGGCCGAGGAAGAGAAGTTCCGCGACTACTACACGTACTCAGAGGCCTTCAAGCTTGTGCCTTCGCATCGTGCGCTGGCCATGTTCCGCGGCCGGCAACTGGGTGTGTTGTCACTCAAGCTGGGTCTTGGCGACGAACTCGAAGCTGCTGTGCCGCATCCTTGCGAGGCCATGATTGCTGAACACTTCGCGATCGAGAACCGCGGCCGGCCGGCGGACAAGTGGCTGGCTGATGTGTGCCGCTGGGCCTGGCAGATCAAGGCCTACCTGCACATCCATACCGAACTCATGCTGCAGTTGCGCGAAGCGGCCGAGGCCGAGGCGATCAAGATTTTCGGGCGCAATCTGCACGAGTTGCTGCTCGCCGCACCTGCCGGCCCGAAGGTGGTGATGGGCATGGACCCTGGCGTGCGCACCGGCTGCAAGATTGCCGTCGTCGATGCCACCGGCAAGCTGCTGGAGACCTCGACGATTTATCCGCACCAGCCGCGCAATGACTGGCAGGGCTCGCTTGCAACGCTAGCCGGCATGGTGAAAAAGCATGGCGTCGAACTGATCGCGATCGGCAACGGCACTGCCAGCCGCGAGACCGACAAGCTGGCTGGTGAACTGATCAAGGCCGCCGCAGCGACCGATGCTGCCAAATACGCGGGTCTGGCCAAGATTGTCGTCAGCGAAGCCGGGGCATCGGTTTATTCCGCCTCCGCCCTGGCGGCGGCCGAATTTCCGGATCTGGATGTCAGCCTGCGTGGCGCTGTGTCGATTGCGCGCCGACTGCAGGACCCGCTGGCAGAACTGGTCAAGATCGATCCCAAGTCAATCGGCGTCGGTCAGTACCAGCATGACGTCAACCAGCGTGCACTGGCGCGCAACCTGGAAGCAACGGTCGAGGATTGCGTCAATGCCGTGGGTGTTGACCTCAACACGGCTTCAGTGCCGCTGCTGGCCCGTGTGTCCGGCCTGAACAGCGCGCTGGCGAACAGCATCGTCCTGCACCGGGACACGCATGGTGCGTTCACCAGCCGTGAGGCCTTGCGCAAGGTGCCGCGTCTCGGTGACAAGACATTCGAGCAGGCTGCCGGCTTTCTGCGCATCAACCAGGGCGACAATCCGCTGGATTGCTCGTCCGTGCACCCCGAGGCCTATCCGGTGGTGGAGCGCATCCTCGCCCGCATCGGCAAGGGCATTGCCGAAGTGGTCGGCAAGCCGGAAGCCTTGAAGGGTCTTTCTCCGGGTGACTTCACCGACGAGCGTTTCGGCGTGCCGACGGTGCGCGACATCCTCACCGAACTGGAAAAGCCCGGCCGCGATCCGCGTCCCGAGTTCAAAACCGCCACGTTCCAGGAAGGCGTTGAATCACTGGCTGACCTGCGCCCCGGCATGATCCTCGAAGGCGTGGTGAGCAATGTCGCAGCCTTTGGCGCCTTTGTGGACATCGGCGTGCATCAGGACGGCCTGGTCCACGTTTCGGCGCTGGCGAACCGCTTCGTCAAGGACCCGCACGAAGTGGTGAAGGCCGGCCAGATCGTCAAGGTCAGGGTGCTGGAAGTTGATCCCAAGCGCCAGCGCATCGCCCTGAGCATGCGCACCGATGAGCCGGCGGCAAAGGACGTGCCGGCCAAAACGGCGGCGGGGCAGGGTGCGCCACGCAATCAGGATGCACGAAAGCCGGCCGCCGGCCGCAATGCCACTACGCAAGACACGCCGGCACAGAGTGCAATGGCGCTGGCGTTTGCCAAACTGAAGAAGTAACGCCGGGAATTAGCGCAACGTCATGCGGCAGGAGGCACCGATCGAGTGATCGCGGTGAATGACGGGGCGGTCTAAATCCGCGTAAATCTGGCGAAAAGCGGCCGCAGAACACTGCCGCAACATTGCTGGAGCAGTTCGCCCCCCTTTGCCGCACCCAGCGATCGATTGATCGCCCTGATTCCGCTCATGCTGACAAACGCGAAGCGCCGGAAGAGATTTCGGTGCCTTCGGAAAGCAGGCGCTGCACGCGCTTGCTCAGCGCTGCGACGGTTAAGTGCTCCGGTCAATGGGGCCTGGAAAGCCTGCTGAGGGAGCCGGTCCGCCCGAGTAGACTCGGGTGTGATCGCAATGCGCAGCTTTTCTGACAAATCGTTCATCGCCATGCCCACGCGCTGCAATTCGGGCGCATTGGTATCCAGATGAACTTCACCAAACTCGCCTCGGCCGAAGGCAAGGGCCGCCTGCTCGATGGCCTCCAGCGTGCGCAGGATGCCGCGTAGATAGCGCCGCGTCGTAAATAAAGCGCATACATAGAGCGCCACAAGCCAGGCCAATGTCTCCAATGCGGTGTGCCAGAGTTGGTTGTAAGCAATGTGTGGATGCACTACGACGAGCACGCGTCCAAACTGGCGCCAACCCGAGCTCACCAGTGCCTCTCCCGTAGGGGCGTTGAGCGGCAGCAGGCGCATGAACAGAGCAGGAGCCTCATCCGGCACACTCCCCAGATCACGCGTAATCAACGGTCGACCATCCACTCCCAGGAGTTTGATCGAAGCGAAATTGCCCCGATCGAATACGGGATTGATCAAAGTTCTGGCGAGGACCGGGTCTGGCACCTGCATTCCCTGTCCGAGAGACAGCGCCAGTGAGGTTGCAGTTTCCTGCGCATGCGCCTCGAGTTGTTGCTGAAGGTAATGTCGGGCGTTCTGGACGAAGATCGCCTCGATTCCAAACGCCAGAAAGGCGAATAGGAGCGACAGCCCGATGAATAGCTGCCGACCCAGGGTCATATGCGCGTCTCCGCTTGCAACTTCTTCTGCAGATCGCTCCAGGCCCGGATTTGCAGAGGATGGTATTTGAGCGTATCCCGCACGACGACGATGTCCTCGTCGTTGAAGCTGTAGACCGGCACGAGGTCATCGCGCTCAGAGGCCGGACGCACGCCATCCTCCAGATTGTCGAGAATCAGGGGTTCCGCGCCGGGCGAAGGGTAGTAGGCGAGCACCATGTGGGCTTGGTTGATGCTTATAGCCTTGACGTAAGTTATACGCAGACGCTCCACCGGAATGCCTAATTCCTTCAGTAGAAAATATTTCGCGATCACGTAGTCTTCGCAATCCCCCCCGTTGCTTGCCGACATTTCGGCAGGGGTCGCCCAGTAATCCGCGACGCCCCAATGCGATGCATCGGATCGAAATGGCAACCGGTTGAAATAGATGTTCACAGCCTTCAACACGTCCAGATCAGTACCGGTAACGTCAATGGGGCCGGCAAAGCGCCTGCTACCTTTCTCCGCATGGGCAAAATGCAACCACGAAGCGATCCTCTCCCGCGCACCTGAACCGAATTGCTGTGCGTACGAATTGATCAAACCCGCCGTCACCTGGGTGGTATATCCCAACCCGCCCGCTGCCGCCGAGGCGATGCATGTGATCGCCCAGGTCGCGACGACGCACGTGATCACCCAGGTCGCGACGATGCTCAAACGCACTGGCTTCCCGGCGCGGAGAGGCGAGAGGTTGCCGGCTTTGGATTCAATAGACATTCACAGTCCTCCCGAATTCATGCGGTCGAATGCGAATGCAAATGCAAATGCGAGTGCAAATGCGAGTGCGATTGCAATGAGATGAACCGCATGCCGTTCATGTGCATTGGCCCGATACTGATGCGGATATCGCTGAGGCCACACCCATGCGAAACGAGAAATACTGCGGCAATTCTTGGTGATGACCGCCGCTTCCCGCCAGCGGCTTAACGCGACGCATTGGCTGCCGTCTGATTCGCTGCAGGCATCGCACGGGGGCTGGCGCTCAATTGCGTCGCCCCGGCAGCGCCTTGCCCGGTGCGGGAAAGAATGCGTTGCGCATAGTCTTTTGCCAGCATTTCGTCGCGCTTGGCGACCAACTTGGTCACGCGCGTGATTTCTTTCACCGGAAAATACGGCGCGGTCCCTGCGTTGCTTTTGTGGGCAAACTTTATCTCCACAATGTCGCCAATGCCAATGCTGGTCTGGGCGTCGCTAATGAAGGCACTTGCCGCACTGGCACCGTTAGCCAGCAAATCCGGGAATTGCACGTCGACCCGGCGCTCCGCGCTCTTGCGCAGGCTCTCCGGCGCGCGATCGAGCGTGAGGAATACACTGGATCCAACTTTCAGGTACACGTCCGAAACACGCCCGGTGGCGTGGCTTCCACCGATGTAGCCATCCTTGCGTGACGGCTCGCCCGCCGCTTCGCGCTCAATCCCCTGATGCAGCGCGCCCGCCTCAGGCTTGGCCTGCTGCGCGTAGGTGGCCCCGCACATCATGCTCAAACCGAGCGACAGGAACAGCCCTATCAAACGGCCGGCACACTGTAAATTCGTATTCACTGACTTGCCCCACCCGTATTGATTGACGAAGGACGCTATTCGCCAGGGCAGAAGTCAGCGATCTACATAAAGCAGGCGCACTCCTGTAAGGCAATCGAATCTGGTACGAATAGCTTCGGCAGTATCGATCGCATAGAGGAAAACGGAAATCCCCTTTTTGCTGTATTTTTGCTGCCGGTCAATCAGGATTTCGGGCACTCTTGCAGAGCCCGGCGGATTGCGCAGCAATGCGATTGCAATGCAATGATCCGCATGCCGTCCAGGTGCATTGGCCCGATACTGATCTCAGGGTTGGATCAGGGCGTCGCGAACCACGTAGCGCGTCAGTTCGGCGATGCTGTGCAGGTCGAGTTTTTGCATGATGTTGCTGCGATGGGTCTCGACCGTGCAGATGGCGATGTTCAGGGTTTTGGCGATCGCAGGAGAGTTTTGCCCTTTGGCGATCAATTCCAGCACGGCGATTTCGCGCCGCCCGAGCCTGGCCTGTGAGGCTTTGTCGGGCGGGGTATTGACCAGCATCGCCGCAACCTGATCGCTAAGGTAACGGGTCCCGGCCGCGGCCGTGCGAATCCCCAGCAGCAGTTCTTCGGCGCGGGCGGTCTTGCTGACGTAGCCCGACGCACCTGCATTCAGCATGTGCGCCACAAAGCGCCGTTCGATATGAGCGGACAGTGCAAGCACTTTTATCGCCGAACGCTCACTGGTTATCCGCAGCGTTGTCTCGATACCGCTCAGCCCGGGCAAGGCGACCTCTATCAGCAGCAGATCCGGCGCGAGTTCGCGCGCCAGCTCCAGCGCCGTTTCGCCGTCGCCTGCCTCGCCCACAACGTCAATGTCCGGCTCGCGATTGAGTAACGCGCGCAAGGCGGCGCGCAAAATCGTGTGGCCGTCCACCAACATCAGCCTGATCTTCTTTGGGCTCTTTGGGGCATGGCCTGACCAGGCAGCGCGCGGGGCGAACCGATCGAGCACGTCGGCTGCGTCTATTTTCACAATTCTACGGTCTCTTCTGCGCTCTGCTCCAGAGGCATGGGAGCGTTGGCGGCGGGTAGCCAGATTGTCACCGTCGTGCCGATGCCGAGTTTGCTTTTGATGCTTACTTCACCGCCGTGCAACACGACGATCTCATGCACGATGCTCATGCCCAGACCGGTACCGGCAGTCTTGCCGGAGGTGTCGGCACGGTAAAAGCGCTCGAAGACACGGCCGAGCTGGTTAGGGGTCATGCCGATGCCCTGGTCGGTGATGCGGATGCCGATCAGCGGCGTGCCGCGGCCCGGCGCATCGGACTCCGAATGAACAAACTCAATCGTTACCGCGTTGTCTGCGGATGAATACTTGTACGCGTTGGAGAGCACATTGCCCATCGCCTGGGTCAGTTTTTTGCGGTCGGCACGCACCCACAGCAACCCACTGAGGGGCGCCTCTTCGGGCGACGCGCGGCCGTCCGGCGTTTTGAAGTTGCCGACAATCTGGTTCACAAGGTCGCGGACACACAGGCGTTCGAATGTGAAATCCTTGCCGCGTCGCGCCTCTATGCGCGCGAGGTCGAGCAGCTCGTTGATGATCGATGCTATTTGTTTAGACTGCTGGAGGATCGTCTCCAGAGAAGTGTGCCGGTCCGCGTCGCTGAGCTCCTGCGTCAGCAACAGCTCGGTGAAACCGTAGACGCTTGCCATCGGCGTACGCAATTCATGCGCGGCGGTCGAGACGAACTCACTCTTCAGTCGCTCCACTTCGGTTTCATGCGTCACGTCGCGCAGGTAGAGAATTTGCGAGACGTTTGCTGATGGCGACTCGCGCAGGCTGACTTGGAGCACGCGCCTGCCGGCGCCCGCCATCTCGACCCTCTGGCTGGGCACGATCAACGAAGCTCCCGCCGTGTCCTGCGCGCCGGCTTTATTTTTATGCATCGCGAGTAGTGCCAGCGTGCCGGAGAATTTTGCCTGCCGCAGGCAGGCCCCGGACAGTCGTTCAGAAAAAGCGACTTCATCAAGGCCGATCATCTCGCCATTTTTCAGGCCGGTCAGACGCGCAAATGCCGGGTTGACATACTTGACGCGACGCTCGGCATCGAAAGAGACGAAACCGTCCGGGCTCAGAGCGAAGATGGCATTCAACTGTTCGGCGTGGTCTTGGATGCTCTGCTTGACCTTGTTCCGCTCGGTGATGTCGCGCACGAATGCGA
>CAMCYY010000093.1 GCA_945885335.1 Bordetella parapertussis | reverse complement strand
ATGATCGCATTAGACAGAGTGCGGTTGTTTATTGGCCAGCAATCGAAAGGGGGCCAGGCTCATCAATTCCCTTGTATGGGTGGCAAGGCAATATCCGAGTATGACGTGTATGACGTATAGGCGATGCAGCAACGGTGCTGGCCATGCGCGCCGACTTGATGGCGCGGTTGTGCCGCCTGATCAATGCGCGCGGATGGACGCAGCAGGAGGCTGCGAAGCGGCTGGGTATCGGGCAATCCGAGGTGTCCGATCTGGTACGTGGAAAGTGAGACAAGTTCAGCCTGGACATGTTGATTACGCTGGCCGAACGCGTTGGGCAAAAGCCGCGACGGGTGCTGGAGGCGGTGTAGTCAGTCTGCTCATCGTGCTCCGCAAATAAAAACGCCCGCTTGATGCGGGCGTTTTTACTGGAACAGATGCTGCGTCGTGGCGCTTTGGCTATTCCTCGAGCTTGATGTTGTTCTGCTCGATGATTTTCTTCGCGACGGCCAGCTCCTTGGCAAAGGCGATGCGGAATTCCTCAACGCTGCTGCCCACGGCGGTGCTGCCGGTTTTGTCCAGCGCATCAACCACGTCCGGCGCCTTGACGGCCTTCACCCATTCGGCGTTCAGCTTGTCGACGATGGCCTTTGGCGTCTTGGGTGGGGCGAATACGCCGAGCCAGCTCGGGTAGTCCACGTCAAAGCCCTGCTCATGCGTGGTGGGCATGTCGGGCATCAGCTTGGAGCGCTTGGCGCCCATGGCGGCGATGTAGCGCAGCTTGCCGGACTTGACCTGGTTCCAGGCATTGAACACGGTGCCCACTGAAACCTGGGTGCGGCCGGCGATCAGGTCGATCTGTCCGGGGCCCACGCCCTTGTAATGCACCGGCGTGATGGGGGTGTTGATGACATTTGCCAGCGCGGCGCAGGCAATGTGGGTGGCGGCGCCCGGGCCAGAGGTGTTGCAGTTCAGCTTGCCCGGATTGGCTTTGCCGTAGGCGATCAGCTCCGGCAGGGTATGCACGTTGGGCAGGCCCGCGACGCTGGTGATGATGGCCGCACTGCGGTTGCTCAACTGCGTGACGGTGATGAGCTGGCTCACGGTGGCATGGTTGAGTTCGGGGTAGAAATTCGGGATCACAGCGATGCCGGAATTTGTGGACATGATGGTGTAGCCATCGGGCACGGCGCGCAGCATGTAACCCACGCCGATGGTGGTGCCGGCGCCGCCGCGGAAATCGAATACCCAGGGCTGCCCGGTGCTGGCCTGCAGCTTGCCGGTGTAGAGGCGCAGCTCGGTATCCGTGGTGCCGCCTGCGGCAAAGGGGATGACGATGTTGACCGGGCGGTTCGGGTAGCTGCCCGCCTGGGCTGCGGCAAAATGCGGTGCCGCGAGGGCAACGACGGCGGCGCAGGCTGCCAGTGAATGATGGAAACGCATGTTTCTCTCCTAAAAGTCTTGTATCCGGGGCGGTCTGAGGCCGGGCTGTGCGGCGCTGTTTTATTGCAGCCTGAATGCGGTGTTGCGGGTTGGGTATCGCCCCCTCCGTGCGGAGGGGGCGCTGCGGAAACGGCTGTTTGATTGATGACCTAGTTGATGACGCCGGCACGAATGCGGTTACGCGCAATCAGCTGGCGATGCACTTCGGACGGGCCTTCGAGCACACGCCACACGCGGATGCGGTTGGCCATGGCCTGCAGCGGGATTTCCTTGGTCATGCCCATGCCGCCAAAGCTCTGCATGGCGTGATCGACGATTTCCGCGGCCATTTCGGTGGCAAATACCTTCATCATGGACAGCTCCGAGCGCAGGCGCTCGCCGTTCTTGATGCGCTCGGTGGCATCCCACAGCATCAGGCTCAGCAAATGCATCTGCGTGGTGCCATCGGCAATCCACCACTGGATGGCCTGGCGGTCGGCCAGCAGCGTGCCGAAGGTTTTGCGCTGCGTGACATGGTCGATCATCATGTTCATGGCGCGTTCGGCAATGCCCAGGCAGCGTGCACCGATCTGCAGGCGGCGCACCGACAGGCGCTGCTGCATCGGGCCGTAGCCCTGGCCTTCCTGGCCGAGCATGTTGGCGGCCGGGATGCGGCAGTCGTCGAACAGCAGTTCCGAGGTGTAAGCGCCGCCGATCATCGGGATCTTGCGCACGTAATGGAAGCCGGGCGTGTTCTTGTCCACCAGGAAGGCGGTGATGCCGCCCTTGGAGCCTGCATCGCGGTTGGTGGCCGCCATGACGATGCCGAAATCGGCCTCGGGCACGCGGCTGATCCAGATCTTGCGGCCATTAAGCACGTACTCGTCACCTTCGCGGCGTGCCGTGGTCTGCATCGAGGCCGGGTCGCCACCGGCGCCGGGCTCGGAAATCGCGATGAAGGATTTCAGTGTTCCCTTGGCGTAGGGCAACATGTACTTCACTTTCTGTTCCGGCGTGGCCGTCATCATCAGCATGGCGAGATTGGGCGAGTCGGGCGTGGGGGCCCAGGGCGTGACGGTCTTGGACAATTCGATCTGGATGGCCACCATGGCATCGGGCGGGAGGTCCACGCCGCCTAACTCCTCGGGTACATCAAGGCCGTACAGTCCCAGCGACTCGGCCTTGTCGTCGAGCGCCTTCTCGATGTCCTTGGGCAGGCTCATGCCCTGGCCGGTGGCTTCGCGTTCCAGCGCGATTTTCTCCAGGGGCATCAGGTCTTCCTTGACGAAGCGCTTGACCACGTCAACGATCATCCGGTGTTCTTCACTTAGCTGGTAAGCCATTTCAATTTCCTTTTAGATATTCACACAATCAATTTACGCGCCGTGAATAGGGCGCACGTACGGTGCCATGGAGGATTTGTGCGCAACAGCAAATCGGGGATTGGCCCCTGCGCGCTGCCCCTGGATCGGGGGAGCCTCGGGTGCCGTGATCTTCTCATATTTCGGCATATCAACCCATTCCCAGCCCGGCAAGACAGGTTTGCGCTCTGGCTCAGGGATGCCTGCCTGCGGTATCATGGCGCCCACCTGCAATTCTTTCCACTGCGGGACGCAACAACAAAAGGGGCCCTTTGTACCTTTGTAACTGGCGCCGCAGTTCGCACCGCAGTTTGCAAACCAGCCCCTGGCTTTTTCCGTAACAGACTATGAAGGAACATTATGGAAATCGGCATACCCGCCGAGACTCGGGCGGGCGAGACACGTGTTGCGGCCACACCCGAGACGGTCAAGAAACTCATCGCTGCGAAGCATGTGATTCGTGTCCAGTCTGGTGCAGGCGTTGCGGCGAGCATTCCCGACAGCGAATTCACTGCAGCGGGCGCCACGATTGTTGCCACGGCCGCCGAGGTCTATCAGCAGTCCGCGCTGGTGCTCAAGGTGCGCGGTCCGCAGGCCGATGAAATTACCCAGCTTAAAAGCGGTCAGGTGCTGATCGGCATCCTGAATCGCTTTGATGTCGCCGGCCTTGAAGCACTGGCGAAGCAGGGCGTCACCGGCTTTGCGCTGGAGGCTGCACCGCGCATCACGCGGGCGCAGTCGATGGACGTGCTCTCTTCGCAGGCCAATATCGGTGGCTATAAGGCGGTGGTCATGGCCGCCGACCACTATGGGCGCATGTTCCCGATGATGATGACCGCTGCCGGCACCATCAAGGCGGCGCGTGTGGTCGTGATGGGCGTGGGCGTTGCAGGCCTGCAGGCGATTGCCACGGCCAAGCGGCTGGGTGCTGTGGTGGAGGCCACTGACGTGCGCCCCGCCACGAAAGAACAAGTCGAATCGCTGGGGGCGAAGTTCATCGACGTCCCCTTCGAGACCGATGAGGAGCGCGAAATCGCCAAGGGCGTGGGCGGCTATGCCCGCCCCATGCCCGAGGCCTGGATGAAGCGCCAGGCGCAACTGGTGGCCGAGCGCGTGAAGCAGGCCGACATCGTGATTACCACGGCGCTGATTCCCGGCCGTCCCGCCCCGGTACTGGTGACCGAAGACATGGTGAAGTCCATGAAGCCCGGTTCCGTGATCGTCGACATGGCAGCGGAGCAGGGCGGCAACTGCCCCCTGACCGAGCGCGACCAGGTCGTCAAGAAGCACGGCGTGACCCTGATCGGCCACACGAACTTCCCGGCGCTGGTGCCCACGGACGCCTCCGCGCTCTACGCCCGCAACCTGCTTGACTTCCTGAAACTCATTGTGGACAAGGAAGGCCAGTTCGTGATTGACCGGGAAGACGAAATCGTCACCGCCTGCCTGATGACGGAGAACGGTGCTGTTGTTATCAAGAAATAATCAAGTAAAGAACACAGAGAGGGCAGCACCATGACCGTCGATCCCACCATCAGTTTCATCACCGTCTTCGTGCTGGCGATCTTTGTCGGCTACCAGGTCGTATGGAACGTCACCCCGGCGCTGCATACGCCGCTGATGGCCGTCACCAACGCCATCTCCGGCATCATTCTGGTTGGCGCGATGCTCGCCGCAGGCCCTTTGGAGACGGATTGGGGCGCCTGGCTGGGCGCCGCTGCCGTGGCGCTGGCTTCGGTCAATGTGTTCGGCGGTTTCCTCGTCACGCAGCGCATGCTCGACATGTTCAAGAAAAAAGAAAAAAAGGGAGTGGCATAAATGGCTGCCTCATTCATGTCACCGAATGCAGTCGCACTGTCGTATCTCGTCGCCTCAGTCTTCTTCATCCTCGCCCTGAAGGGCCTGTCTTCACCCCTGACGGCGCGGCGCGGCAACCTGTTTGGCATGCTGGGCATGGGACTGGCCGTCCTGACCACGCTCACCCAGACGCCGAACTTCGGCCTCATCATCGGCGGCATCGCGGTGGGCGGCGTTGTCGGCACCCTGATTGCGCGGCGCGTACAGATGACCGCCATGCCGGAGCTGGTGGCCTTCATGCACTCGCTGGTGGGCCTGGCGGCCGTGTTCATTGCCATTGCCGCAGTCAATAATCCGGGCGCCTTCGGACTGGCTGCGCCGCTGCCCCTGGGTAACAAGCTGGAACTGTTCCTGGGCAGCTTCATCGGCGCCATGACCTGGTCGGGCTCGGTGATTGCCTTCATGAAGCTCTCCGGCCGCATGAGCGGGGCGCCCATCACCTTCCCCGGCCAGCATCTGGTGAATTTGCTGATGTTCATCGTGATGATCGGCTGTGGCCTTTGGTTCTTCCTCGATCCGGCGACGAACTGGCTGGCCTTTGCTCTGATGATCGGCCTCGCCTTCATCCTGGGCTTTCTGATCATCGTCCCGATTGGCGGGGCCGACATGCCGGTGGTGATCTCCATGCTGAACAGCTACTCGGGCTGGGCTGCAGCGGGGATTGGCTTCTCGCTGAACAACACCATGCTGATCATCGCGGGCTCGCTCGTGGGCTCCTCGGGTGCCATCCTCTCCTACATCATGTGCAAGGCCATGAACCGGCCGTTCCTGTCGGTGATTCTGGGCGGCTTTGGCGCCGAGAGCGGCACGGCGGCTGCCGGTGACGGCACGCAGAAAACACACCGCAGCGGCAGCTCCGATGATGCGGCCTTCATGCTGTCCAATGCCGACACAGTCATTATCGTGCCGGGCTACGGTCTCGCGGTGGCGCGCGCCCAGCACGCGGTGAAGGAAATGGCGCACAAACTCACCGAGCGTGGCGTCAATGTGCGTTACGCCATTCATCCGGTGGCAGGGCGCATGCCCGGCCACATGAACGTGCTGCTGGCCGAGGCCGAAGTGCCCTACGACCAGGTGTTCGAGATGGAGGACATCAACAGCGAATTCGGCAA
Source organism: Bordetella parapertussis (assembly GCA_945885335.1). Classification (GTDB taxonomy): domain Bacteria; phylum Pseudomonadota; class Gammaproteobacteria; order Burkholderiales; family SG8-39; genus CAIYPG01. The sequence goes on along the minus strand of CAMCYY010000093.1, from coordinate 6,102 downwards.
TACCGATGTCGTGCTGGTGCTGGGTGCCAACGATGTGGTGAATCCACTGGCCCATGAGAAGGGCAGTCCGATCTATGGCATGCCCATTCTCGATGTCTCCAAGGCGCGCACCGTGCTTGTTAACAAGCGCTCAATGGCCTCAGGCTACGCCGGCCTCGACAACCCGCTCTTCTACATGGACAAGACCATGATGGTGTTCGGCGATGCGAAGAAGGTCATTGAAGATATCGTGAAGGCGTTGGATTAGCCTACCGCCTCTCGTCTATGCACTATCGAGGCAGTGCTGACATCTGAAGAGAGGCGGGGCTGGCTGCAAGTCCACGCCGCGCCTTGATCAGCTCCATCAGTTCAGGGATGTCCTTCAGGCGCGCGCCGCTTTCGCGCATGAATACTGCCGGGTTCTGATGCAATTCCTCTGGCGTGCGCAATTCACGCGGCTTGCCCTGGGCTTCCAGATGGGCGCCAATGCGGCGGGCGCGGGCCACCAGGCGTGTGCCGAACGCGTGCTGCAATTCATTGTACTGATGCAACGCGGCGGCAATGTCAGCATGCGCTGCCAGCGAATCTGCCAGGCACTCTGCATCGAACGCGGCCTTGGTCACGCCCATGCCGGCATGGGGGCGCGCCACAAACGCCGCATCGCCCAGCAATACGACACGTCCGTCCACCATGCGCGGGGGTGCCAGATCGAAGATCGCCTGGAAGAAAAGCTGAGGAATCAACTCCACCACCTGGGCGCACTGCGGTGCCAGCACTTCGCGGGCAATCTTGCGCATTCTTGTGGTGATTTCTGTGCGGATCAGCGGCGGCGGGATGCTGCTGCCGTGACAATGACCGCTCGCGTCGGTGCACAGATCCTGCAATTCCCGGGTGCCCTCAACGGGGTGATACCAGACCAGGTTGTAGCCACGATGGCCCGGGCGCACATCATTGTCCGGGCCTGGTACCGGATAGCCCGCAAACATTTCCCCTTCCGGCAGGCACACCACGCTGCGCTCAAAAATCTCGCGATGCAGCTCAGGCGGCATTGCCGACTCAAGCAGCAGCCCTCGCCATGCCACATAGCCGGCATAGCGCGGCTGCACCTCGGGCATGAGTTGCTGGCGTACTGTGGAACGCAGGCCATCGGCACCGATCAGCAGGTCACCTGAGGCGCGGCTGCCGTCAGAGAACACGGCATTCACTCCGGTGGCATTCGCTTCATAGTGCGCCAGCGATTTTCCAAAGTTGTAAGCCTCTGGCGGCAGCGCATCCTTGAGTGCGCGATACAAACGTCCCCAGGAGCTGAGTACGCTGGGCCGCTCGAATTCGAGCAGCAACTTGCCTGACGGCTCCAGGCAGATGCGTGACTTGGGCACCACGCCCAGACTGTCATCCACGATCACGCCGATGCGGCGCAGCACGACCAGCATTTCCTCATGCACGCCGATGCCGGCACCGCGGCTGGCGAGGTCATCGCCGGTACGCTCGAAGACATCCACATCCCAGCCGACGGAGCGCAGCATGTTGGCGGCAAGCAGCCCACCGAGGGAGCCACCGGCGATCAGTGCACGACCTTTGCTCATGCGATTCTGCCGATGCCTGTCTTTTACCTGGCCGGCTTGGCGAAGCCGATATCCTGCACAACTTTGCGCCACTTCTTGTCTTCGCTGACCAGGAGCGCGGCGAACTGTGCCGGCGTTCCTCCTACGCCGATGGCACCGTCAGTTGCCAGTTTGTCGCGCACTTCAGGCAGTTTCACCGCCTTGCCCATTTCAGCGCTCAGCTTGTCCACAATGGCCGCCGGCATGGCGGGCGGTCCGACGATGCCGTACCAGCCGTCGATCTCGAATCCGGGAATACCGGCCTCCTGGAAGGTGGGGATGTCCGGTGCGCCCGACATGCGGCTGGCTGATGTGGCGGCAAGGCCGCGCCCCTTGCCTGAGGCGGCAACGACATTCATCAGCGCGACCGAGGAGAACATCATGTCGATATGCGCGCCGGCCACCTCGTTCATGGCCAGAGCGCTGGATTTGTAGGGCACATGCGTCATTTTTGTTTTTGTCGCCGCCGCCAGCCATTCACCGGCAAGGTGGATGATGCCGCCGGTTCCTGATGAGCCATAGGTCAGCATGCCCGGCTTTGTCTTGGCCAATGCCACCAGCTCTGCAACCGTGCGCACGGGGTACTTGGTGCTCACCACCAGCACATACGAATTGCTGGTCAACTGGCTGATGGGTGTGAAGTCACGGGTGAGGCTAAAGGGCTGCTTGGGCACATCCAGCGTCGAGTTTTCCAGTGCTGCGTTCACGGCGTGGGTGATGATGAGCATGCCCAGGGTGTGTCCGTCGGGGGCAGATTTGGAGACGAACTCCAGTCCTATGCTGCCGGTGGCGCCGGCGCGATTGTCCACCAGCACCTGCTGGCCCAGGGCCTCACTCAGCTTGGGGGATGTCAGGCGGGCGATGATGTCGGGCAGGGCACCAGGAGAGAAAGGGATGACGATGCGCACCGGTTTGGTGGGCAGCCAGGCAGATTGGGCCGACGCCGATTGCCCCAGAGACATCGCCGCCAGGCCGGAGAGCGCGGCGAATGATGTGATCAATTTCATTTTTATAATGATATCTGACAAGACTATTCTCCTTGTTTGTTATCAATATAGATATGCATCACGCCTGTCATTAATGTCCGAATTCCGGCTGCGTGGCATCGTGGCCGGGGGCGTAGCTGCGATTGGTCTGGTCCGGATTGCGATTGACCAGCGGGCGCGCATACAGTGGGTGGGTCATGCTGCGTACCTCATGCTCCAGCCGATACAGTGGCTTTGCGGTATCCGGATCAACGATGTCGAGGAAGCGGTACTGGTACTGGTCGCTTTCCTGCACGATGAGGCCACGCTCCTTCAACCAGCGATGCGGGCCGGAGAAGTCGGCGATGTAGATCTGGATGTGATGGCCGTCGTACTCCGGCAGCGGCCGGTCCGTTTCGCGGAACAGCAGGTATTGCTTCTTCCCCACCTGAACGCGCGCGCAGGGGCCCTGCGCATCCTTCTCGACGCTGGAGGGGGCCTTGATGACCTCGCGATAAAAGCGCGCGATGCCCTCTGCTGTGCCCACCGGCACATCGAGTTCGACATAGGGCATGCCGATCTGGATACGGCCGAAGCGTTCCAGATCCGGCTCGAAGCAGCGTATGCGATTGCCCCAGGGGGAAATGACATCAACGTAGCCGCTGGCTTCATGCACGGCGAACTGCGTGCCTGCCAGCCGATCCTTCACTGCGGCCAGGCGCAGAAGCAGTGCCTGGCGCGACGGCAGCACGATCGCGGTATGCCCGCGCAGCACCTGGGGCGGACGCGTAGGCATGTGGATCTGGTTGCGGCCAATGTTGATCCACATGTTTCCCAGTTCGACCAGCATGTAGGGATCGCGGGTCAGTCCCAGTCCGGCGACGTAGAACAGCGTCGCGATCTGCTGGTCAGGTACTGTCGTATTGACATGCTCCATCGCGACACAGTTGCCCAGGTCTTCGCTGTTGCGGTTGAATTGCTGTTCCATGCTCGTCTCCTTGCTGATGCTGAATGATGTTGGGCGGATGTGGACGATAGCCGGACAGGCGCTACGCGGCTTCCAGTGCCCTGCGTGCCTGCCGTTTCTGAACGATTTCGAACAGGTCGGGAATGTCACACAGGCGCGCACCGCTTTCCAGCATGAAAAGTTTGGGGTCACGGTCCAGTTCCACGCCGGTACGCAGTTCGCGCGGCTTGTGCTGCGCTTCGACATGGGCGCCCAGATAGCGCGCCCGCGCCACGACGCGCCTGCCAAACTCGCCCTGTTCCTGATCGTATCTGGCGAGCGCGGCGGCCATGTCATCACCCGCCCAGGCCAATGCATCGGCCAGGCTCTCGGCATCCAGCGCAGCTTTGGTGACGCCCATGGCGACATGCGGCCTTGCGACAAAAGCCGCGTCTCCGATGACCGCGACGCGACCACGCCCAAGGCAGGGTGACTCCAGATCGAAGATGGCCTGGAAAAATACCTGCGGCGTGAGTTCGATGACGTCGGCGAACTGCGCCGGCAGGCACTTGCGCGCCAGTGCGCGTGCCTCGGCAATGAACTGCGGGCGGATCAGCGGCGGTGGTATGCCGTACTCGTGGTACCGGCCTTCGGCATCGGTGGACAAATCCCTGAGCGTGGCCGCATCCACCGGGTAGTACCAGACGAAGTTGTAGGCGCGGCTTCCGGGGCGCACGTCGTTGTCAGCACCTGGCACCGGATAGGCGACGACGTTCTGACCTTCGGGCACGCTCATGATCTGATAATCGAATACCCTGCGATGCAGATCGGCCGGCATGTCCGCTTCCCTCATCATGCCGCGCCAGGCCACATAACCCGCATAGCGCGGCTGCACCGCTTTGTTGAACTGGCCGCGCACCGCCGAGCGTATGCCATCGGCACCGATGAGCAGATCGCCTGCAGCCTGAGTGCCATCGCTGAAATGCGCGGTTACGCCCGTGGCGTTTTCCTCATAGGACACGAATGACTTGCTGAAGTGATAACACTGTTCCGGCAGTGCGTCCTTGAGCGCCCGGTATAGGCGACCCCAGGAGCTGAGTACGCGTGGACGCTTGATCTCGGCAATCGGATCGCCGGCCATGTCCAGGCAGATGCGCGACAGCGGCAGCACGCCGATGGAGTCATCAACCACGATGTTGGCGCGCCGCAGTATTGCGAATAATTCGTCGTGCGTTCCGATGCCAGCGCCTCGGCTGGCGAGGTCGTCTCCGGCCCGCTCGAACACGTCCACGTCCCAGCCGATTGATCGCAGCATGTTGGCGGCCAGCAACCCGCCCAGTGAGCCACCGGAAATGATGGCGCGCCGGCGTCTGGCCCCGGCCCCGGTCTTTACTGCTGATTGCGTTTCAACACTGCTCACGGTGTTCCTTTCGTTCGTGCCTGTAACATTCCTGACTCCGGTTCTTCAAAGGCTATCAATGGTCAATTTTCGAGCTTGATATTGGCCGTGCGGATAATCCTGGCGTACTTTTCGGTTTCTGCCTGGATCATCGCGGCGAACTGCTCCGGCGTGGAAATCATGGGGTCAAGTTCTGCGAGTAGCAGCCGCTCCTTCATTTCCGCGGTCGCCATGACTCTTCCGAAATCGCCTGATAGCTTGTCGATGATTCTGCGCGGTGTGGCAGCGGGCGCCTGAATTCCGTACCAGAGACTCATCTGGTAGTTGGGCATGCCGGCTTCAGCGAACGTGGGTACGTTCGGCAGGGCCGGCTTGCGGTTGCTGCCGCCCACCGCGATTGCACGCAGCTTGCCGGCCTTGATAAATGGCACGAGCGAGTCAGTGGGCGGACTCAGGAAAAAGTGCACCTGCCCCCCGATGAGGTCAGTGAGGGCGGGCGCCGTGCCCTTATATGGAACAGATTCGGTTTTCAACCCGGCCAGTATGTTGAGATATTCGCTCGCCAGATGGGTCGAGCCGCCGCTTCCCACGGTTGCGTAGTTGAGCTGCCCCGGCCTGGACTTGGCCAGGCTGATAAATTCAAGCAGGTTGGCCGCCGGAACCGAGGGATGCAATGCCATGATGAGTTCCGAGCTGGCCAGTGTTGCCACCGGTGCGAAATCCTTGATGGTGTCAAAGGGCAGGTTGGGCGTGAGCAGTGGACGAATGACATGGGCGCTGGTCATCATCAGCACGGTATAGCCGTCCGGTGCCGATCTCACCATGGCTTCTGATCCGATGATGGCGTTGCCGCCGGGACGATTGTCCACGAGGATCTGCTGTCCCCACCGCTCGGTCAGCTTATCTCCGGCCAGACGGGCGAGGATGGTGGTGGCGCCACCGGGCGCGTAGGGAACGATCAGCCGGATCGGTTTTGTCGGATAGTCCTGTTGCGCGAAAGCACTGACAGCAGACAGCGCCAGCGCACACGTGATGAGTCCCTGCCTGAGCGCACGCTGCATTTGGAATCTCCTCTCGAAATTGCCCCGTCCTAGGGGCATGCATAGCAAGCTGTAGGGATGCAGAACTATTCGCCGGCCTTGATGTTGGCGGTCTTGACGATCCTGTCGAACTTGGCCGTCTCCGATTTGATCAACGCGGCGAACTGAT
>CAMCYY010000092.1 GCA_945885335.1 Bordetella parapertussis | reverse complement strand
TGCGCTCGGTTCCATCGCCACGGCGTACCACCGCATTCCACGTCCCGGTGGCATCGTCGTAGCTTCCCCGCACGAACTCCGTGCTCGTCCAGTAGTTGATCTCCATCGCCCAGACATAGGCTTCAAACCAGTCTGCAATCATGTCCTTGGGCAGATATGCCGGCCATGTGGACGGAAAGGGCATGTAGGGCAGGTGGTTGAAGTCGGTGTAGTTGTGCAGCGCCAGCGAGTGATAGCGCTTGCGCCAGCAATCACCCGCTCGCTCATGCTTGTCCACCACCAGCGTATCCACGCCAAGCCGCACCAGGCGCGCAGCAACGGTGAGTCCGGCCTGGCCGCCGCCGACCACGAGCACCGCGGGTTCGCGGTCCTCGTAGGCCTGGGCCTTGATGCGAAGATCCTTCCAGTTCATGCCGCCGAAGTTGCGCGAGTGGGCCTCACCGGTGGGCCGATCATGCCCCACATGTTCTTCGAAGCCTTTCAATTCATGCAGGGCGGTCATGATCTGGAAAGCTTCCGTGGGCTTGTCCGCCTTCAGGCGCAGCACACCGAAACCGCGACCGACGGCGGTCTCGAACGAGAAAATTGCCTCGAGGACCGGAATGCCTGCCCGCTTGATGCGGCGCGGCGGGGTGCGTCCCTCGGCAATGGCGAAGCCGCGCGCCTGGGTGGTTTCCTGCCTGTCTACCATTGCGGCACCGATCTCCTTCGCGCCCCGGTGAGGGGTGACGAACCAAGTGAACGCGAGCACATCACGCCAATGGCAATCATCAGGTGCGAACAGCGCGGCGACGGCCGCTTTGTCCCTGGCGTTCAAGGCGCGGTCCAGCGATGAAAGCCAACGTTGTGCTATCTCCGCGTCGTTGATGGCTTCCTGACTGGCGAGAACAAACTGTACTGCTGAACTCATGGCACTCCTCCTAGTAATGACAAATGGTGCGAGCGGATACCGTCTACTTCCAGTTTGGGCTTTTCATCAGGGCTCCCATCCTGGACATGTCCTTTTCGATCCTGTCCTTGAACTCCTCTGGGGTTCCGCTGTTTGGCTCGGAGCCAAGAGCCAGAATCCTTTTCTCGATGTCGGGGTTTCTGATCGCCGCGACAATTTCCTTGTTCAAACGGTTAATGACTGCTGCAGGGGTTCTTCCTGTCGTCAGCATCCCGGCTCTGGACAGCACTTCGAATCCGGGCAGCCCCGACTCGGAAATGGTGGGGAGGTCTGGCGCCACCGCCAATCTTGTCAGGCTGGAAACCGCCAGCAGCTTTATCTTGCCTGCCTTCGCCATGGAGACCACTCCGGCCAGAGTCGGAAACGCCATTTCAACATCACCCGCCATCACCGCGGTCACAGACGGTATGACGCCTTTGAAGGGGATCCGAACGATGTCGAGACTCCCCATCGATTTCAGCAGTTCGCCGGCCAGGTGGCTGACCGTCGCCGTGTTACTCGAACCGTAGTTGAGCACCCCGGGCTTTGCTTTGGCCAATGCAATCAATTCCTTCATCGAATTCACCGGCAGCGAAGGAGCAATAACAAGCACAACAGGCTGATTCGACACCATGGAGATAGGAGCAAAGTCCTTCACCGGGTCGTACGAAACATCTTCGACAAAGGGCGACAGCCACAGTGCGCTTGCGGCGAAAACCAGGGTGTGGCCATCAGGTGGCGCCTTGGCCGTAGCGATGGCACTCAGGGTGGCTCCTCGGTTTTCCACCACGACCGGCTGCCCCAACGGGGGGGCAATGGCCTGTGCCACAAGGCGCGTCAGCTGATCATTGCCACTGCCCGCATCAGCAGTGTAGATGCGCAGCGGCTTGGTGGGAAAACCCTGTGCGGAAGCAAAACTGGCGATCTGGGTCAAGCTTAAAAACAATATTGCCGGGACAAGTCTTCTCATGGCGCCCTCCTATCGGGAAATGTTTTGAATCTATTTCAAAATGAACAGCCTGCGCCGTGGCCTACCAGGTGGCCTCGAGCACCGCGCCCAACATATTCTTCTCGCGGATGAACTCGCGCTTGGGATCGGCGTTGAAGTTCTTCATGGCGTTGTCCAGGATGAAGGCCAAGCTTTCCTTCAGTATCTTCTTCTGCGACAACCTTATGGGCATGCCCAGGCCGGTGAAGATGCGCTCCAGTTCGGTCGCGGCGCGCTCCGGCGCCTCGGCCACCGGGTCACCTTCGCGCCACACAGCCAGCGCCGTGGCGATGCGGCACATGGCCTCGGGGTCGCGCAAACCCAGCTTTCTCATCACCATGGGCGTGAGCGCGGCATTGGCTTCGCCCTGGCCCACGTGCTCGTGGCGATTGGACAACGCCGCGGCAAAGGCATAGACCACGCGCGCCACCCAGTGGCGCACCCGCCGCCGGGAGCCACACCCAGGACGATAGTAACGGGTCTCGAGGGAAAGACGGCCGTCTGCGCCATTGAAGGCAAGGAACAAACGATAGCCGCGGGCACTATGAATAAAACGAAACAACGAAAGTCCCGCAACTTGTACTTTCTTTTCAGCAACACCCCTGTCATTGCGGCTCGAGCCCGATCTTCTTTGCCACCTCGGTGGCCAGCTTGATCTGCGTGTCCAGATACTTCACCGCGGCCTGCGGCGAGTCGTTCACGATTTCATAGCTGAGCTTGTCCATGCGCGCCACCACGTCAGCATTCTGCAGGGCCCTGGAGACCGCGGAGTGCAGACGCTCGATGATCGACCTGGGCGTGCCCGCCGGCGCATGCATGGAGTATTCCGCGCCCGGCACCGGAGGAAGCCCCAGTTCGATAAAGGTGGGCACATCGGGGAACTTCGGATGCCTGCGGTCGCCGGTAACGGCAATTGCATACATTCCACCCCTCTTCGATACCTGCGAGGCATTGGCAAACAGCAGGTGGACCTGCCCCGCGTAGATCGCCGCTTCGGCCGCCCCGGTGGAGGGATAGGGAATCGACACGATATTGAGGTTGTGCTTCATCAGCACCGGCTCCATACGCAGGCGCTGGCTCACCGTGGTGGCGGCGTAGTTGAGCTTGCCCGGATTGGCCTTGGCGTAGGCAATCATTTCGTCGAAGTTCTTCCAGGGCGCGTTCCCCGGCGTTCCAAGATAGGAGCGTCCCGCCGCCATGGTGATGAAGGGCGGCAAGTCCTGGAGCGGATCGAACTTGGGGTCCTTCACCAGCACCGGCACACTGGCAAGATTACCCAGCGCATAGACCCCGACCGTGTAGCCATCAGCAGGCACCTGCTTTGCCACATACACCGCGCCGATCAGCTGATCGGCGCCCGGCTTGGGTTCCACGATCACCGTCTGCCCGAGGTTCCTGGACATCTCGGGCACGACGATTCGCGTCACGATGTCGCTGCCACTGCCCGCGGGATTGGCGACGATGATCCTCACCGGCTTGGTGGGGAAATCCTGCGCCAGGGACGGCGCCGAATACAGCGCCGCCAATGCACAGACGATCAGGTATGGCATCTTGCTGAAATGCATGGAAATCCTCCTTTGTGTTCGCTGACTGCCCCGGCAAATTGCTCCGTACCAAGCTTCAGTAGTGACATCAATGTCATCTAGGAACCTGTTCATGCTACGACGCAGCAACGTGATCGTCCATTTACATATTGTTTTCTGACTGTTCAATCTGGCTTAACATTCGAAAATGGAACTTCGACACCTGCGCTGCCTGGTGGCGGCCGGCGAAACAGAGAACTTTCGCAGCGCGGCCAAACGGCTGCACGTCTCCCCGCCGGCCATCACCCACCTCATCCACGCGCTTGAGCGGGAGCTGGAGTTTGCGCTGTTCGAACGCCTACCGCGCGGCATCCGGCTTACCGCCGCCGGAAGGAGTTTCCTCGCCGATGCACAACAATTGCTGCTTGATCTGGATCGTGCCCGGGAACGCGCAAAACGGGTGTCGCGCGGCCAGATAGGGACATTGCGCATCAGCTTCAACAATTCCTCGGCGGCCAACCCCATCATGCGCCGGGCGATTCGCGCCTTCCATTTCTCGCATCCGGAAGTGGAGATCGAGCTGGTTGAAGTGCGCTCCAAGGAGCAGCTCGTGGCCCTGCGGGAATACAAGGTCGATGCCGGCTTTGCCCACCTGCGCGAACGCAGCCTGCCGGATCTTGAGTTCCTGGAAATCCATCGCGACAACGTGCTGCTGGTCGTGCCGGTATTCCATCGTCTGGCCAAGCGGCGCAAGATTCAGCTGTCCGATCTGCGCGATGAGTCCTTCGTCATCATCCAGCAATGGATCGCCGAGAACGAAATCCTCGTGGAGGCCTGCCGCGCCAAGGGGTTCTCGCCTCATTTGGTCAGGGAAACCTACAACTACGCGACTTTGCTTAACATGGTGTCGGTGGGCATGGGGCTGGCGGTCATCAATGCCGCCCAGACGGAGGTGTGGCCCGAAGCGGTCCAGTTCAAGAAGATCGTCGATCTGCCCGCCAAGCTGCACCTGGACCTGATCTGGCGTCGGAGCGACCGCTCGCCCATCGTCACCGAGTTCGTCCAAACCGTGCGTGCAACCATGAAATCCGCCTCCAGCAAGACCCGGCGGGCGAATGTCGATCGGGCGCCGTCGGGCAGGAGCTGACTCAGCTCCTGTTCTGCAACAATGGGGATACCTACATCTGCCGGACTTCCGCGAGCACTTGAAGCCCAGCAAGCGGCGCAACTGGCTTTCTCCACACCTGGACCTCTCGACGCGCGCCGTCATGCAGTTCCGCAAAGAGGTGAGCTGGGAGCCGTTGTTTGATCCCGCACTGATTGACGACGAGATGAACGCGCGCCTGCTACGCCTGGGTGCCGGGCAGACCGTGGTCGGCCCGGACCCGAAGCGCGCCGGCGGCTATTACGTCTTTGTTGCCAACGGCAGCATGAAAAAGGACAGCGCCGAGTTGCCGCTTTGGTCCATGACCGTGGTGGAGCCGAACGAGGACGAGTTCGAGATCAAGGCGGGCAGCAAGGGCTTGGAGGCGCTGGTCCTGGAGTTCCCGCGCGAGGTCGACTAGCCGGCCACCGCCTATTCGGCGGTGATGCCGTTGTCCTCGACCACTTTTTTCCAGCGCTCCGTCTCGGTGACAATGAGTTGCCTGAACTGCGCGGGGGTGCTCCCCACCAGCACCCAGCCCTCCGGCTCCAGTGGCGCGATGACATCCGGTGATTTCGCAGTTTTCGCAAAGTTCTCGGCGAGTTTGCTGATCACGGCCTGGGGCGTGCCCGCGGGTGCGCCGATGCCCACCCAACTGGTATAGCTGAATTGCGGTACGCCCTGTTCGTTGATGGTGGGCAGTTCCGGCCACACCTTGGAGCGGGCCGCCGCTGAAGTACCCAGCGCGCGCACCTTTCCGGCCTTGGCCAGGCGTATGGCAGTCCCGATGCCAATTGCCGCCCCATCGAGGCGACCGCTCAGCAGATCCGGAAGCAGCGGACCTTCGCCCTTGTAGGGGACGTAGGTGGCCTTGGTGCCGGTCAGGGTATGCAGCCACACGCCCATCAGATGATTCACCCCGCCTTGTCCGGTCGTGCCCAGGTTGATCTTGCCGGGATTGGCCTTCGCATGGGCGATGTATTCGGCAAACGTCTTGGCGGAGAAAGACGGATTCACGATCAGTATCTGGGGCTTTTCGCTCATCAGGGAGATGGGTGCAAAGTCCTTGAGTGTGTCGAACGGCAGGTCCTTGTAGACGGCAGGAATAACCGTGAAATTGCCCGCGATGACCAGCAGCGTATGACCGTCCGCGGGCGCCTTGGCGACATAGGCCGTTCCAACCACTCCTCCCGCGCCAACCTTGTAATCGAGGAGGAAGTTCTGCCCCATCAATTCGGTCATTTTCTTGGCATAGAGGCGCGCTTCAACATCGGTCGGGCCGCCGGCGGCCACCGCCAGGACGATGGTAACGGGCCTGGATGGAAAAGCCGTGCCGGTTTGCGCGATGGATTGTGCGGACAGTCCCATTGACAGCAGGCAAAGCAGGCGGAGTACTGCTGAGCGGAGAACTTCTTTCACTTTCATGTTCCTTCCATTGGGAATGAGCGGATACAGATGGCCCAGGCCAGTACCCTAGGCGGGTCTATTATGCTTGGCGGATTCAAAAGTGAAGTGCAATACCCTTAATTTCAATGGATGAGCGTGGTGTGTTGCGGACTGTTCAGGAGCAGCCCCCGGCAAACAGACCGCGGCGATTGTACCCCCACCCCCTGTACGGGCGGCTAATACTGGTTCTGGTCGTAATACGGGCCAAAAACGCCCGCAACCGCACGCGTGCCTGCCTATTGCCCCGTATAGGGCGTCATCGAGTTTTCTCGACGACGCCGCAACGGCCTATCCTGAAATAGTCGTAAAAGACGAGCAGGAGCTACAGATATGGCGCGTGGTCGCGCATGTAGTGCATACCACCAGAGAGAAAACACTCTCTGCGTCAGTTGTTCGCAGAACGACGTTACACGAGAAAAGACTCGCCCTTCAAAAAGTTCTAGCTTATGCCGGAATACATCAGAACTGGCCTGCCCGATAAATTTGCAGCCAAATCGAAAGTGAGTCCGGGGTGATTACTCATGGTTGGGAAGGACGCGGCTTGCAACCCTGGCTGGTGGGCGGCAGCCTAACGATGGGACGGCGATGCCCTCGCGCATCAGGGAAAAGGTGGTTTGAAATTCCTGTTCGCACCTCGTCTTGAGGGTCGAACCTGAGGTTATAAGCGCTGCTTCAGCCATTGCATCGCGCCAACGCAGCCGGCCACGATGCCGGCCACCGCCAGCAATGATCCCAGCGCCAGCGTGGACACCCCCGAGATGCCCTGGCCGATGGTGCAGCCCAGCGCCGTGACACCACCAAAACCCATGAGCATCGCGCCCACCAACTGGTTGCACAGGTCCTCGAACGACGCGAAACCCTCCCAGCGAAAGCGCTTTGTCGCGAGTGCCGCCACCAGCGAACCCAGCACCACGCCCATCACGCTGGCGACGCCAAAACTGATGCGCAGCAATTTGTCTGTCCACAGCATCAGCAGCTCGAGGCTGTAGGCAGTCGGCGCGACAAAGCTCAGGGATTCCAGCGTGCGGGAGTTCGTCGCGAAATAGGTCATCTCCAGCGTTTCCGGATTTTCGCGATAGCCCAGGTGGCCGGTGACATACCAGCCCCCGACGATCACCAGACCGAGCACCACCGCGCTGCCGATCTGCAATCCGTTCTTGCGAAAGCGCGCGTCACGAAACACAAAGGCGAGCAAAGCGAGACTGACGACTGTCATGGCCGTGAGCAGCGCGGTACCGGCCGGCATGCCGGTCGCCCTCGCCAGCAGTACGGGCAGCGTTGAATTGGCAAGGCCAAGGCTGGGCAGATCAATCGCTACCGGATCAAGATAGCCAACCCGCCACTGCGCAAACAGGCCTTTCAAAGTCATGTAGGCCGAAATGCCCACGACGATCAACACCACCAGCGAACGCAGGCTGCCGCCGCCAAGGCGGATCAGGTTCTTGTTGGCGCACCCGCCCGACAGCGTCATGCCGAAACCGAAGCAAACGCCACCGACGATCAGCGACAGCCAGGGCAGGGTGGGCCGCTGGTACAGGGACTTTGAAAGATCAACCAGATTGAAATGCTGCAGCAGGCTGGCGCCGATGATGGCCACCGCAATCGCCAGCAGCCACATGCGCACGCGGCCCCAGTGGCCCATGTTCACCACATCGGAGATGGCGCCCATGATGCAGAAGTTGCTCCTGTTCGCCACCGCGCCAAAAATGAACGCGAGCACGAAGCTGCCCACCACCACCATTGCTGCAGGCGTGAAAGCATCGGTCATGGCCGTGCCTCAGGCCTTCCTGAGATAGAAGACAAACTTGCCGTTCTCGCCGGTCTGTTGCAGCAGGGCATCGCCGCTTTGCTCGACCAGGGTGGCCATGTCGTCCACCGAGCCCGGGTCAGTGGCCACCACTCGCAACACCTCGCCCGCGGACATCTCAGCCAGCACCTTCTGCACCCCCATGACCGGACCGGGGCAACTCATGCCCGATCCGTCGAATTCCCTGTTGAACTCCATATCCACTCCGATGATTGACCCGACTTGCGGCCACACTGCATGGCCGGGGCGCCATTCTCGGGGATATGGCCGGGAGATTCAATCCGGATCCATCCCCGCGGCCGTAGCTATTACGATTATTGCTCGATCTGCAGCTTGGCGTCGCGCACCAGCCGCGTCCACTTGGCCACATCGTTCTGTATGAACTCGGCAAAGCGTTCAGGCGACATCGGCATGACTTCCGCGGCCTGGTCGGCCAGGCGGGTTTTCACATCGGACAGCGCGAGGGAATCATTCAGCGCCTTGTTGAGCCGGTCGACCACCGCCTTGGGCGTCTTTGCCGGCGCACACAGGCCATACCATTGCAGCGCATTGAATGAGGGGAAACCGGACTCGGCGATCGTGGGCACATCCTGCAGCAGCGGGGAACGCGTTGCCGAGGAAATCGCCAGGGCACGCAGTTTGCCGGCACGGATCTGCGGCAGGGCTGCCGTCAACCCGGGAAACATCGCATCCACCTGCCCGCCGACGAGGTCGGCCATGGCCGGTCCGGCACCCTTGTACGGAACATGCACCAGGTCGATCGCCGCTTGCTGCTCCAGGTATTCCATTGTCAGATGGGTGGCGGTGCCGATGCCGGTGGTGGCGTAGTTCATCCCCTGGGATTTCGCCTTGGCCTGCGCGATGAATTCCTTGAGCGTGGTCGCCTTCACGCGATCGCTGACGACCAGCACATTGGAGGTGGCCGCCATCATGCCGATGGGGCTGAAGTCCTTCACGGCATCGTAGGATAGCTTGGAGACTGCCGGCGCCGTGCCATGCGTGGCCACGTAGCATTCCAGAAACAGATAGCCGTCGGCCGGAGCGCGCGCCACTTCCTGGGATGCGATGGCACCGGAGGCGCCGCCCTTGTTCTCCACCACGATGGGCTTGCCGAGATCAGTGGCCATTTTCTCGGCCACCAGCCGCGCGATGAAATCCGCACCGCCGCCCGGAGGAACCGGAACCAGCAAGCGCATTGGCCGGTTTGGGAAATCGCTTTGCGCCTGCACCGGCATCGGCATCGCCGCAACGCCGGTGACAAACAGTGCCGACAGCAAACTGGCCCGCAGCCTGAGACTGGACATGTTCGACCCCTCCTTTTTTATGGGTATGGAGGCGACATCCTATGCTATTGGCTGCGGAAGGAGCGCAGCACGGCTGCCAGATCAGCCGTCTGTGATAGCGCCCTTGCTCGCCGTCGATACCAGCTTCACGTACTTGGCCATGAGGCCGCGGGTGTATTTCGGCTTGGGCTGCTTCCACTGTTTGCGACGCCGGGCAATTTCCGCCGCGGATACGTTGAGGCAGATAAGGAGCTTGCGTGCATCGATCGTGATCGAGTCGCCTTCCTTCACCAGCGCGATGGTGCCGCCCTCGAAAGCCTCGGGGGCGACATGCCCGACGACCATGCCCCAGGTTCCCCCGGAGAAACGGCCATCGGTAATGAGCCCGACTGAGTCACCAAGTCCCTGGCCGATCAGCGCGGAAGTCGGCGCTAACATCTCCTGCATGCCGGGGCCGCCCTTGGGGCCTTCGTAACGAATCACGATCACATCGCCCGGCTTGATCTTGCGCGCCATGATGGCCTTCATGCATTGCGGTTCCGAATCGAAAACCCGCGCCGGGCCGGTGATGAAGGTCTGCTTCAGGCCGGTGATTTTTGCCACGCAGCCTTCGGTGGCCAGGTTGCCGCGCAGGATGGCCAGGTGGCCTTCCGCGTACATCGGCTTTTTCATCGGACGGATGACGTCCTGGCCAGTGGGCGGCGTGGCCGGAATGTTCTTCAGTTCCTGGGCCAGGGTGCGGCCGGTGATGGTCAGGCAGTCGCCATGCAAGAGGCCGGCCTTGAGCAACATCTTCAGCACCTGCGGCACGCCGCCGGCACGGTGGAAATCCACCGCCACGTACTTGCCCGATGGCTTCAGGTCGCACAGCACCGGCACCTTGCGGCGCACCCGCTCGAAGTCGTCAATGGTCCATTTCACGCCGGCAGCAGATGCGATCGCGAGGTAGTGCAGCACGGCGTTCGTGGAGCCGCCGGTGGCCATGATCAGCGCTACGGCGTTTTCGATGGATTTGCGCGTAATGATGTCGCGCGGCTTTAGCCCCAAGCGAATCGCGTTCACCAGTACCTTCGCGGACTCGGCTGCGGAATCGGCCTTTTCGGCATCCGGCGAGGCCATTTGCGAGGAACCCAGCAGGCTCATGCCCAGCGCCTCGAAGGACGAGGACATCGTATTGGCGGTGTACATGCCGCCGCAGGCACCCACCGAAGGGCAGGCATTTTTCTCGATGCCGATGAAATCGGCTTCTTTCATCTTGCCCGCAGCAAACGCGCCTACCGCCTCGAACACCGACACAATGGTCAGGTCCTGGCCCTTCCAGTTGCCCGGCTTGATGGTGCCGGCGTACACATAGATGCCAGGCACGTTGATGCGCGCCATGGCCATCATGCCGGCCGGCATGTTCTTGTCGCAGCCGCCGCACACCAGCACGCCGTCCATGGCCTGGCCGTTGACCGAGGTCTCGATGGCATCGGCAATGACTTCACGCGACACCAGCGAATACTTCATCGCTTCGGTGCCCATGCCGATGCCGTCGGTCACGGTGGGCGTGCCGAACACCTGCGGCATGGCGCCTGCACCGCGCAGGGCCGTCATGGCGCGATCGACCAGCACCTGAATGCCGGCGTTGCACGGGTTCATATTGGAGTAGCCATTGGCCACGCCGACGATGGGTTTCTCGAAATCGCGGTCGCCAAACCCCACCGCGCGCAGCATGGCGCGGTTGGGCGCGCGCGATACGCCCGCGGTGATGAGTTTGGAGCGCCAGTTCGTTGCAGTAGGGGGGGATTTCTTGCCGGCCATGGTGTGTGCCTTTGTCGCTGCGATGTGAAAGAACGGAATTCTATCTGACGGCCGCCATCTGGCCGACGCTCGAATTCCGGTCAGTCGTTAATGGTATCGTCGCCCCATGCTGATCCACCCTGATTTCGACCCCATCGCCATCGCCATCGGCCCGCTGGCGATACGCTGGTATGGACTGATGTACCTGATCGCCTTCGGGCTGTTTTTTTTCCTCGGCCGCTACCGTGCCCGCAGCAATGCCTGGCGCGGTGTTGATTACGCGCTCATTGACGACCTGCTGTTCCTTGGCGTGCTGGGCGTCATCCTCGGCGGGCGCCTCGGCTACATCGTGTTCTACAAGCTCGGCCACTACCTCGCCCATCCACTGGAAATCCTCGCGGTGTGGCAGGGCGGCATGTCCTTCCATGGCGGTTTTCTAGGCGTGCTGGTCGCCGGGTGGTGGACGGCGCGCAAGCACAAGCTGCGTTTCCTGCAGATCACCGATTTCATGGCGCCGCTGATTCCCTGCGGCCTGGCCGCCGGACGCATGGGCAATTTCATCAACGGCGAGTTGTGGGGCCGCGTCACCAACCCCGACCTGCCCTGGGGCATGGTGTTCCAGGGCGCGGGGCCGCTGCCGCGCCATCCTTCGCAGCTGTACCAGTTTGCACTGGAAGGTTTGCTGCTGTTCGCGATCCTGTGGCTGTATTCGGCAAAGCCGCGGCCCATGGGCGCGGTCTCCGGCGCCTTCCTCGCCGGCTACGGAACCTTCCGCTTCATTGCAGAATTCTATCGCGAGCCCGATGACTTCCTCGGGCTGGTGGCGCTGCAGATGTCCATGGGGCAGTGGCTGTCGCTGCCGATGATCATTATCGGTACCGGAATGATGGTTTGGGCATGCCGCAGGGACCGTACGGCATAGAATGAGCGTATGCGTGAATTCGATGAAACGCTGCGTGCGCAATTTGAAAACCGGCTGCGC
>CAMCYY010000091.1 GCA_945885335.1 Bordetella parapertussis | reverse complement strand
ACAGCTTCGTGTCCGACAAGGAGGTAATCCACGTCGCCTCCGTGCATCGTTACGATGCGGCGCAGAAGACCATGGTTGCCGTGCCGGGTTCGGGTGGCGTTTCGGCGGCGCGCAGCGAGCTGGAAGGCCAGTACGGCGCGGGCTGGGCGCAGAACATCTGGCGCGACACGCTGGGATGATGTCCAAGGTTATGGAACAGCAACGCCGGCGGGCGTTGCTCAAGGCCGGCGGTAGTGCCGGCCTCTTGGGCCTGCTCGCCGCGGCCGGTTTTCTGCCGGCGCGGGAAGCCCTCGCGCAGCAGCAGCCGTGGAACGCGCCGGCCTTCTCGACAAAATCCATTGCCGACACGGTGAGGGCGCTGGGTGCTGCCGCGCCGGCAGCCAACAAGGCGATCGAGATCAAGGCGGCCGACATTGCCGAGAACGGCCTGCTGGTGCCGGTCGAGGTGACCAGCAACATTCCGAATACCGAGTCCATTGCCATTCTGGTCGAGAAGAATCCGCACACGCTGTCCGCGGTGTTCAACATCCCCGCCGGCACCGAGGCGTTTGTCAGCACGCGCCTGAAGATGGCCGAAAGCAGCGACGTGTACGTGCTGGTCAGGGCTGAGGGCCGCAACTACTTTGCGCGCAAGGAAATCCGCGTCACCCTCGGTGGCTGTGGCTGAGGATGAAACATGTCTGAACCCACACGCATGCGCGCCGTGCTCAAGGACGGCAAGGTGGATGTGCGGCTGCTCATGAGCCACGAAATGGAAACGGGCCAGCGTCGCGATGCCAAAGGCGCCATCGTGCCGGCCTGGTTCATCCAGAACGTCGTCGTCACGCATGGCGGCCGCACCGTGCTGTCGGCGCAGTGGGGTACATCGATTTCGAAGAACCCCTATCTGAACTTCCGCTTCTCCGGCGCCAAGGCCGGCGACAAGCTGGTCGCCACCTGGTTCGACAACCGCGGCGACAAGCGCACGGACGAGACCACGATCACCACGGGGTAGCGGACCCGCCGCCCCATCCACGGGGCATGGATAATGATCATTATCAATAATTGATCAATGTCAGTCAAGCTTAAGCAGAAAAATTGTGATCACGAATATTTTCGCGATCAACGCCCCGTTGTGCCTCAGTAGCGGTACTGGCTTTCCATGAAAGCGGGTGGCGGCGTGCGCCCGACCAGCGACTCCAGCATGATGAGTTCGCTGTCGGTGTGGTTGATCACGCCAGCACTGGCGATGGCATTGCGGCGCCCGTCGTTGTAGATGTAGCGCGGCGATTCATGATGTGTTGTCGTGTACGAATCGCGCGTGGAGCCATTGGCCGAGGCAATCTCGGCGCTGCCGTAGCACAGGCAGAAATAGGTGCGCGCCGGTTCTGACTCGAGATAGGCGCCGGTGCCGCGTATGCCGATGGTGGCGGTGGGTGTCTCCAGCTTTACCGCATGACCGGTGACGAACACGCTCAGCAGCTTGCCGGTGACCAGGCGCACGGCATCGAGCACCAGATCCTGTCCGGCGAAATTGGCGCGGCTGCTTTCGCGCACGAGGAAGGCGTTCTCCCCGATGGAAAATACCGCCAGTGCACCGCGTCCTGTGGTGACGGCATCGCCGCCGCGTACCAACTCCCCCGCTTTTGCGGGCTTGCCGTTGATGCGCACGTCGCCCTGCACCAGATACAGGCCAGGCGTTTTTGCCATCCGGGTCTGCGCGCCGGCCTCGCGCAGCAGCACGGCCATACTGGCGCCGCCGGCCAGCAGTTTGAGCAGCGTGCGGCGACGTGTATCAGTATCCGGAATGGTCTTCATCGATGGGGGCTTTTCTGTCAGTTCAATGCAGCCATGCTACACCTGGGAAGTAGCCCCGGTGGTCAACGAACAGGAGTGCGGCAACGTTAATGGATGCTGGCCACTCGGGTTTCCGCAGCGTTGAAAAACGCGTAGCATTGCGCGGTCCCCGATTTCCCATCCCAAGCATTTTCAAGGAGCATTCATGAAAGCAATGATTTCAATCGCCACTACCTTGATGGCAGGCGGACTCCTGGCAGTTTCCGGCGCGGCTTTCGCGCAGGATGCCGCCAAACTGGCGCAGGAAAAAGCCTGCCTTGCCTGTCACGCTATCGACAAGCGCGTGGTTGGCCCGTCTTTCAAGGAAATAGCTGCCAAGTACCGCTCCGTGAAGGAAGCTGACGACAAGCTGGAGAAGAAGATTCGCGCCGGTGGTTCGGGCGTATGGGGCCAGGTGCCAATGCCGCCGAACACCACGGTGAGCGAGAAGGAAGCGAAGATCCTCGTAAAGTGGGTTCTGTCGCAGAAGTAATCCGGCCCTGCGCCGAACAAAAAGCCGACCCATCGCAACATCGGGCCGGCTTTTTGTTGCCTGGAATCCGGACTGTTTGAGTGTGCGGCGATCCACATCTGGCATGCTGGATTGACAGCCTTTCCCCCGTACGCACATAATGGTTCGTCCCCCCTCTGGAGGTTGCGATGACCCATTCCCAAGCCCGAATTTCACTCGTCGCGACGGTTCTTGCGGCCTCACTGATCCTCGCCGCTTGCGGCAAGGAAGAACCCCCCAAGCCCGCTGCAGCACCTGCGCCAGCCGCACCCACTGTAACGGTCAAGATCGGCATCGTCGCGCCGCTGACCGGCCCGCAGGCCCATATCGGCAAGGACATGGAAAACGCCGTGCGCCTTGCTGCGGACGACGCGAATGCCAAGAAGGTCATGATCGGTGGCAACCAGCTGAAGTTCGAGGTGCAGGCCGAGGACGATCAGGCTGACCCGAAGATGGCGCCGGTGGTGGCGCAGAAACTGGTTGATGCCAAGGTGAATGCCGTGGTCGGTCACTTCAACTCCGGCACCACGATTCCCGCCTCCAAGCTCTACAGCGATGCCGGCATTCCGCAGATCTCGCCCTCGGCGACCAATCCGAAATACACCGACCAGGGCTTCAAGACCGCTTTCCGCGTGGTGGCGAACGACAACCAGCAGGGCAAGGTGGTCGGCGAGTACATTGCGAATGACCTCAAGGCAAAGACGCTGGCCATCATCGACGACCGCACCGCCTACGGGCAGGGCGTAGCCGATGTGGTGGAGAAAGCCGCGAAAGCTGCCGGCGTGAAAATCGTGGCGCGCGAATTCACCACCGACAAATCCACCGACTTCAAGGCCATCCTGACCAAGATCCGCAGCCGCAAGCCCGACGCGGTTTTCTTTGGCGGCATTGATACGCAGGCCGGCCCCATGCTGCAGCAGATGAAGGGCCTGGGCATCAAGGCGCAGTTCGTCGGCGCCGACGGCATCCAGTCCTCGGAGCTGTTCAAGTTGGGCGGTGACGCTGTCGAAGGCACGCTCGCCTCCTTCCCCGGCCTGCCGATCGAGAAGATGGAGCAGGGCAAGGGCTTCAACGACCGCTACAAGGCGAAGTACAACCAGGACGTGGTGCTGTATGCGCCGCAGGGCTATGACGCCTTCAACGTGATTGTCGAGGCGATGAAGAAGGCCGGTTCGGTTGAGTCCGCCAAGATCCTGGAACAACTGCCCACGACCGATTACAAAGGCATCACCGGTCCGATCAAGTTCGATGACAAGGGCGACATCAAGGACGGCCCGATCACCCTGTTCAAGGCGGTAGGCGGCAAGTGGGAAGCAGTGGCCACCATCGGTGGTGCTGCACCGGCGCCTGCTGCTGCTCCCGCGGCGGCACCGGCTCCGGTTGCTGCGCCGGCAGCCGACGCCAAGAAGTGATTGCAACTTCGGTCTGAGATGTAAAACGGCACCTTCGGGTGCCGTTTCTTTTTTGACGCCGCACCTTTCAGGCACACTGAAACCGTGGACGCACTCCTGCAGCAAATCATCAACGGCGTGACGCTGGGCAGCGTGTATGCGCTCGTGGCGCTGGGCTATACGATGGTGTACGGCATCATTGGCCTGATCAATTTCGCCCATGGCGAACTGGTCATGGTGGGCGCGCTGACGGCGCTCACGGTGATTGCTGCGCTGCTCAAAGCCAGCCTTGGCCTGCCCCCGGCGCTGGTCATGCTCGCAGGGCTGCTGGTGGCCATCCCCCTGTGCGTGCTGTTAGCGGTGGGCATGGAGCGCATTGCCTACCGTCCGCTGCGCGGGGCACCGCGCCTGGCGCCGCTGATCACCGCCATCGGCGTCTCCATCATCCTGCAGAACGTGGCCATGATGATCTGGGGAAGAAGCTATTTCAGCTTTCCGTCTTTCCTCAATGTCACCACCTACGAATTTGCCGGCGCCAGCATCACCGATCTGCAGATGTTCATCGTGTTGCTCGCTGCGGCACTGATGGCCGGGCTGTTGTGGATCGTGAAGCGCACGCGTCTTGGCCTTGCCATGCGCGCCACTTCGCAGAACATTGCAGTCGCAGGGCTCATGGGCGTGGACGCGAATCGCATCATCGTCGCGGCGTTCGCGATTGGCGCCGCGCTGGCCGCGGTGGCGGGGCTCATGGTGTCGTCCTACTACGGCATCGCGCATTACTACATGGGCTTCATGCTCGGGCTGAAGGCTTTTACCGCGGCAGTGCTGGGCGGCATCGGCCATTTGGGCGGCGCCATGCTGGGCGGCCTCTTGCTGGGGCTGATCGAAGCGCTGGGCGCAGGCTACATCGGGGATTTCACCGGCGGCGTGTTCGGCAGCAACTATCAGGATGTGTTCGCGTTCTTCGTGTTGATCGCCGTGCTGATGTTCCGGCCCTCCGGGCTGCTCGGTGAGAAATCGGCGGATCGTGCGTAAAGAGATGGGCATGAACCTCAGTAATCCCAAACTGAAATGGCTGGGCTTTGCGCTGATCGCAATTGCGCTCTGCGCCATGCCCTTCGCGCTGGCGGCGGTGGGCCAGACCTGGGTGCGCGTCATCAATCTCGCGCTGCTCTACGTCATGCTGGCACTGGGCCTGAACATCGTGGTGGGTTTCGCCGGCCTGCTCGATCTGGGCTACATCGCGTTCTACGCCGTGGGCGCCTATGCCTATGCGCTGCTGTCCTCGCCGCACTTCGGCATTCATTGGCCGTTCTGGGTGACGTTGCCCATCGGCTTTGTCGTGGCCGCCTGCTTCGGTGCGCTGCTGGGCGCACCGACGCTGAAGTTGCGCGGCGATTATCTGGCTATCGTGACGCTGGGCTTTGGCGAAATCATCCGTATTTTCATGAACAACCTGAACGCGCCGGTGAACATCACGAATGGCCCGCAGGGCATCAACCTGATCGACCCCCTGCGCATTGGTGATTTCTCGTTCGCAAAAAACGAGATCATCGCGGGCCTGTCGGTCACCGGCCCGATGAAAATCTATTACGTGCTGATGGGGCTGACGCTCGCCATCATCGTGCTGAATTTCAGGTTGCAGGATTCGCGCATCGGTCGCGCCTGGGAGGCAATCCGCGAGGATGAAATCGCGGCGCGCTCGGTGGGCATCAACACGCGCAACATGAAGTTGCTCGCTTTTGCCATGGGCGCGTCCTTCGGTGGATTGTCCGGGGGACTTTTCGCGTCCATGCAGGGCTTCATCAGCCCCGAGAGTTTCGGGCTGCTCGAATCCATCATGGTGCTGTCCATGGTGGTGCTGGGCGGCATGGGCAATATTCCCGGCGTCATCCTTGGTGCGGTGCTGCTCACCGGCCTGCCCGAGGTGATCCGCTTTACCGTGGTGCCGGCGCAGCAGGCGCTGTTCGGCAAGGTGCTGGTCGATCCGGAGGCCATCCGCATGCTGGCCTTTGGCCTCGCGCTGGTGCTGGTCATGATCCTGCGGCCAGGCGGCATCTGGCCCTCGGCGGTGCGCCGGCGCGAACTGGCCACGCGCAAGGGTGGGGTCGCGGCAGAAGGGGTGGCGCGATGAGTGACAGCCTTCTCGTCGCGAACGGTATTACCAGACGCTTTGGTGGCGTGCAGGCGTTAGGCGGTGTCTCGTTCGCCATACGCCGCGGCGAAATTTACGGCCTGATCGGGCCCAACGGCGCCGGCAAGACCACGCTGTTCAACCTGCTCACCGCGTTGTACCCCTGCGACAGCGGCGCATTCACGCTGGATGGCCTGTCGCTCGCCGGCCTGCAGCCGCATGACGTGGCGGCGCGCGGCATTGCGCGTACCTTCCAGAACATCCGCCTGTTTGCGAATCTGTCGGCACTCGAGAACGTGATGATCGGCCGGCACATCCGCACCCGGGCCGGGGTGCTCGGTGCGGTGCTGCGCAATCGCGCCACGCGCGACGAAGAGGCGGCCATCGAGGCGCGCGCCTTCGAGCTGCTGGAATTTGTCGGCATCCGCCATCGCGCCAATGACGCGGCGGGCGACCTTTCGTATGGCGACCAGCGGCGCCTCGAGATCGCGCGTGCGCTTGCCACTGAACCCAAGCTGCTGGCGCTGGACGAACCGGCCGCCGGCATGAACGCCTCGGAAACCGGGGCGCTGCGCACGCTGTTCGAATCCATTCGTGATCGCGGCGTGACCCTGCTGCTGATCGAACACGACATGCGCCTCGTCATGGGCATGTGCGACCGCGTGCTGGTGCTCAACTATGGCGAAGTGATTGCCGAGGGCATGCCGGCAGATGTGCAGCGCGACCCGCGTGTTATCGAAGCCTATCTAGGCGCTCCACTTTCACAAAGTGCGACGGTATGAGCCTGCTCGAAGTGCGCGACCTGCAGGTGGATTACGGCGGCATCCGCGCGGTGAAGGGCATATCGCTTCAAGTTGAACGTGGCGAACTGGTGTGCCTGATCGGTGCCAATGGCGCCGGCAAGTCGAGCACGCTGCGCGCGCTGTCCGGTTTGATTCGTGCGGGCGCAGGCATGGCCGGCGTGGTTCGCTATGGCGATGACGATGTCGCGGCCTGGCCGGCGTTCGAGCGCGCGCGTGCGGGGCTCGTCATGGTGCCCGAGGGCCGCGGCGTGTTTCCGCAACTGAGCGTGGATGACAACCTCAGCATGGGCGCTTATGCAAGGAAGGATCAGGACATCGAATCCGACCGCGAGCGCATGTTCACCCTGTTTCCGCGCCTCGCCGAGCGGCGCCACCAGCAGGGCGGCACGCTCTCGGGCGGCGAGCAGCAGATGCTCGCCATCGGCCGCGCGCTGATGAGCCGGCCGCAACTGCTGTTGCTCGATGAGCCCAGCATGGGCCTCGCCCCGCTGGTGGTGCAGACCATCTTCGCGGTGATCCGCACCATCAATGCCGAAGGCACCGCGGTGCTGCTGGTGGAACAGAACGCGCGCGCCGCGCTGGAGGTGGCCAGCCGCGGCTACGTGATGGACAGCGGCGAGATCACGCTGGCGAACGAGGCCAAGGCGTTGCTGGATGATCCTCGGGTGAGGGCGGCCTACCTCGGGGAAGGCTGAACAACAATATGATCAATTTATAATGTTGATCAATTATTAAAAAGCATCAACACAATAATTATTATCACGTGCTTTTAATACCTGGCGGCTTTTCATCCTGTGCCCGGGCCGCCTGCAGCGGTTCCGTCATAAAGCTGCGCAGCTCCGCGATGACATCCGCCAGTGCCGGTGCGACAAGCCGGTTGCGTTCAAGAAAGGCGCTCCATTGACGTAGCTTCGCGGCATCTTTCGCGAAAGCGTCACTGAGCCCGACGGGGATACCCTGCGGTAATGCAGTGCCCCTGCGCTGGAAAGTGGCTGCGATGGCCATGCCCAGCGGTTCTGCTTCCAGCCGACCCTCGCGCACCAGCGCTTTCAGGTCGAAGTAATCCTTCAGGCGTGTGTTGGCCATGCCGAGGCTCACGATGGCTTCGAATTTCTCGGCAAGCACGGTCGCGCGTGGATACACCCGCAGGCGCGGCGCGGGCAGGGTCTCCAGCAGCGTCGGGTAGGTTGCTTCCTCGGGTCCTGGCGTTACCGCATCCCCGTAGCCCACATCGAGCTGAACGCTGCAGCGCGCACTGTCGAGGCCGCCGGTCAGGTGAACGCGCCGGCCGCCGTAACGGGCTTCTTCGCGAATCTCGTCGATGCTGATCGAGCCGGTGTCGAAGCTCATTCCATCGTCTGCGGATATGCTGCAGACGCCGGCAATGATCCCCGCGAGTTGCTTTTCATTATCAGTCCCGAAGCCGAGAAAATCCGCGTCGCGCGTTGGCCGATGCGGCTCATCGAACCAGAGATCGAACAGCAGCGCGCCTTTCAACAGAAATTGCTCACGCCAGGTCGATTGCGACAGACGGTACAGCCAGCGCTCGGTGGCGTAGCGGTTCAGCGTGAGGTTGAAATCCTCGCCGCGTGCTTTGGCCAGGTCCAGCAGGCGGGCGCGGATGGATGCCGCGGCGTTCGCACCAGGGTCGCTCATGCCATGGCCTCAAGGTAGGGGCGCATCACGTTCGCAACGCGGTCGATGCCCGCGCAGCGCCACAGTTCATCGGCGGTGGTCTTGCGCGAGCGCCGTGCTTCGCGCAGTGCCTCCAGTGCCACGTCCATGCCCACCTTGCTGCGGAACTTGAAGCAATCCGCGACGGTCTTGGCCACGCTGGTCACGCGGATCTGCATGCCGTCCACGTCATGCACTTCCACGCCGGCCTGCAGTGACTCGTCAGAAAAGCGCACCACGCGCAGCGGCGGATAGTCGAGGCGCGGCGGATGCGACTTGTTGGCGATGGCGATCCACACTTCGAACGGCGCCTGTGTTGTGAGGCCATGAAAGCGCAGCGCCGTGAGCAGGCAGAACACCACGCCCGGCGCGCGCCCGGCCACGGTGGAAATCGCCGAATGCTCGGAAGGCCGGTAGTCCGGCTGTGCATACAGGCCGCGGCCGATGCGCAGCAGCCGGCCATCCGCAACCAGCCGTGCCAGCTCGCTGCGGGAAAGGCCGGCGGCAACCAGATCGCGCGCGCGGGCGAGACCGGCAGCGGCGGCGGGGAAGGCTTTGGCAAGGCGGGGATCGGCGTGCATGGAGGTACTATGTTTCAAATCATCGGTAGTTGTCAATAAGTACCGATACTTTGACTCAATATTGTTCTGTCTCGACGGCCAGCCTTCCGCGATGGCACAAACCCGCGCCCGGATGCGCGATGGTCCAAGCCGGTGTGGTCATCACCCTGCGCAACAGCCGATAATCCGCTCAATGGTTGCCATGTCTGATCAAGGGAGGAACAGCATCATGGAAGAAAAGGAACTGGCGGGAAGCTGCCTGTGCGGCGCGGTGCACTTCAAGGTGAGCGGCCCGTGGCTGCGCTTCATGCACTGCCATTGTTCGCGCTGCCGCAAGGCCACCGGCACCGGCCACGCCTCCAACATTTTCACGACCCCGGAGCACTTTCACTGGACCCAGGGCGAGAGCGAAGTGCGGCGCTTTGAGCTACCGACGGCAGCTCGCTTTAACAACACCTTCTGCAGCATCTGCGGCAGCCGGCTGCCCAACGTGAGCCGCGATGGAAAGTCAGTGAACGTGCCCGCCGGCTCCCTGGACGACGTGCCCGACGCCGTGCCGCAGGCACGCATCTACTGGGGATCGCGCATGCCGTGGTCGTGTGCGGATGGGCTGCCGCAGTATGAGGAGTCGTTGATTCGGTGAGGGGGGTTCTGTCGTTTTCGATCGAGTCTGCGTTAATTGGCGAAGGACACCGGTCAGGATGGAAATGAAGATCACCCATCTACACAGGTGAGGGCCGCCTCATTGATTACTTGGGTTTCAAGCGGCTGTTCCGGCTGAATGTCATTGAGGGAATTTCTCTCGAGAATTTCACCTAGGGCCGAGGACTGCAGGTTCTGATCCATGCTGAGGCGCAGTTTCCGGGTGTGACGGGCGGCGGGCTTTGTTCTGGGACTTGTGGGGTTGCTGGTACTGGAGAAATCCCCCCGCTTGGCCGCGGAGCGGCCCAGTCGGCCCCCTTTGACAAGGGGGGTAACGGCGTTTGTTTCAACTGGGATTTTCGCCGGGGCGCTGGAATCGCTGCGTGAGGGCGGGCGGGCGGTCGGGGAGACTGGTCTCATCGTAATCCATGCCAAGCCTGTTGAATGGCACTGATATCAATTTCGATGAAAACACCCTTCAATAAATAATAAATTACTGAAGTTGATCACAATAAAGGACCGTGAACCGACGCATCCACGGTCTCCGGCAGAGGACACCGCCGTGGCTAACCTTCTTACGGGCAGCTCAACAGCCTGATGACGAGGCCGCTCAGGCCTTGTCTGCCGCCGTGGTGAACGAATCGCAGTAGAACTCGTCCTCGGGCAGCTTGCACTGTGCGATGAAATCCTTCTTCGCCGAATCCACCATGATGGGCACGCCGCAGGCGTACACCTGGTGCGCTGAGAGGTCGGGGAAGTCGGCCATGACGGCGCGGTGCACGAAGCCTGAGCGCCCGGTCCAGTTGTCTTCGGGCAGGGCATCGGAGATCACCGGCACGTACTTGAAGTTCGCATGTTCTGCGGCCCACTGCTCGCACAGCGCGTTCATGTACATGTCCTTCGGGCGGCGGCCGCCCCAGTACAGCACCATGGGGCGGGTGATGCCCTTGGCAAACGCGTCGAGCAGGATGGACTTGATCGGTGCAAACCCCGTGCCGCTGGCGACGAACACGATGGGCTTGGTGCTTTCTTCGCGCAGGAAAAAGGTGCCCAGCGGCGCCTCGAAGCGCAGGATGTCGCGCTCCTTCATGGCGGTGAACACATGCTGGGTGAATGCGCCGCCGGCCACGAGGCGGACGTGCAGTTCCACGCCGCCGGCGTCCTGCGGCGAGTGGCCCATGGAGAAGCTGCGGCGTGAGCCGTCGCGCTGCAGGATGTCGAGGTACTGTCCGGCTGCGAACTGCAGCTTTTCATTGGCGGGCAGGTTCAGGGTGACGATCATGACGTCGTCTGCTGCACGATCCAGCTTGGCTACGCGTGCCGGCAGCTTGCGGATGGGCACATCGCCGGCTTTGCGCACATCGCGCGCTTCGATGACCACATCGCTCAAGGCTTTGGCCTGGCAGAACAGCACGGCGCCCTTGGTCTTTTCTTCGGCCGGCAGTGCCTTCTCGGCGTATGTGCCGAAATCGACTTCACCAGAGATCAGCTTGCCCTTGCAACTGCCGCAGGCGCCGTCGCGGCAACCATAGGGCAGCAAAAGGCCGGCATTCATGGCCGCCTGCAGGATGGAGTCGCCGGGCTCGGCGGGGAACTGGTGGCCGGTGTTCTGTATGGTGACCTGGAACGTCATGACGGGGCTCTTGGTTAAACGCTGCGATTAGAATGACTGGCTCAACAACGGGATTCTGCTTTGGTCAAACGTCTGTTCATTGTCGGTCCGGGAGATGTGGCGGCACGCGCATTGCCGCAACTCGTCGCCGGTTTCGAGGTCCTGGCCATGGCCCGCACGGCTGAGCGGGCGGCGGAACTCGCGCGGCTCGGTGTGCAAACCCGGGTGGCTGATCTCGATCGTCCGGAATCCCTCGGTTTTTTGTCGGACGTCGTGCCGGCGGAATTCTTGCTGCATTGCGCACCGCCGGCCCTCTCCGGAACCCGCGATGAACGCACCCACCTTCTGCTTTCCGCACTGGATACCTATGTATCTAAAAACCCACGGAAATCGTCGGGAATGCTACCACGGCGGGTGGTCTACGTCAGCACCAGCGGGGTGTATGGCGACTGTGGCGGCGCCCTGGTGGATGAGTCGCGCGCGGTGAACCCCGGCACTGATCGCGCGCGGCGGCGCTGCGATGCTGAAGCCGCGCTCACCGAATGGTGTGCCCCACGCGGCGTGGCGCTGGTGATCCTGCGTGTCCCCGGCATTTACGCCACTGACCGCCTGCCGCTGGAGCGATTGCGCAAGGGCACGCCGGTGCTGCGGCGCGAGGATGATGTGTACACGAACCACATCCATGCTGAGGACCTGGCCGCGATTTGCGTGCGCGCCTTCGATGAGAGCGTGCCCGCCGGCATCTACAACGCCAGCGACGACAGCGACATCCTGATGGGCGACTGGCTGGAACTGGTGGCCGAGGGTTTCGGTCTGCCGCCACCGCCGCGCATTCCGCGTAGTGAAG
>CAMCYY010000090.1 GCA_945885335.1 Bordetella parapertussis | reverse complement strand
CGGATTTGCGCACCGTGTAATCAGCGGCGTACAGCACCGCGGCGAGCTTCATGAATTCGGAGGGCTGCAGATTGAGCGGCCCCAGGTTCAGCCATCGTCGTGCGCCATTCACTTCGCGTCCCAGGCCCGGCAACAGCACCAGGATCAGCACCAGGACACCGGCGATGAACAGCCAGGGCGCGGCGCGCTGCCACAGGCGCATCGGCACCTGGAAAACCATCATGGCAGCGATCAGCCCGATGATCAGGAACAGCAGGTGGCGCAGCAGGAAATAGTTCGCGCGGCCACCGGTGAAGCGCGAAGCTTCGGCCATCGCGATCGAGGATGAATACACCATGATCAGGCCCAGCGTCAGCAGCAGCAGCGCCGACCACAGGAGCCCGGCATCGTATTCGGCCACGGCCTGTCGAATGCCGGCGGCGGAGCGACGCGAGCCCGGCTTGGCCGCAGCGCCAGCCCCCCAGCCCAGCGACCCGCCCACAGCCCCGAACAATTTCAGGGCGCGCTCAAACATGGCGGGCCTCCACTGCAGCGCGGAACATTTCACCGCGATGCGCGTAATTGCGGAACATGTCGAAGCTGGCGCAGGCGGGCGACAGCAATACGACATCGCCTGGTTGCGCATGCTTCGCAGCAGCACCCACCGCATCGTCAATACTCGCCGCATGCGTGACGGCGATACCGGAACCGCTCAGGGCCTTTTCGATCAGCGGCGCATCGCGACCGATCAGCACCACGGCACGCGCGGCGCGCGCCGCCGCATCCTTCAGCGGTGAAAAATCCTGGCCCTTTCCTACGCCGCCGGCAATCAGCACCACTTTGGCCTTACCCTTCGCGAGCCCCGCCAATGCCGCAACGGTAGAGCCGACGTTCGTGCCCTTGGAATCATCGTAGTAACGCACACCGCCCTGCTCGCCGACCAGTTCGACGCGATGCGGCAGGCCGCGGAATTCGCGCAGCGCTGCCAGCAGCGGCGCGCGCGGCAGACCGATGGCGCGGCACAGCGCCAGTGCCGCCAGCGCATTGGCGGCGTTGTGGCGGCCGGCGAGATGCAATTCCTTTGCTGCGATCAGTGCATCACGCCCCTCCGCCAGCCAGGTTTCGCCGTTGACTTCGAGCAGGCCGAAGTCGGTGGAATCGCCGTCGGGAGCATTCAGCCCGAAGGTCACAATGCGTCGCCCCGACTGCGCCATCGCAAGGCTGGCGGCATCGTCGCGATTCAGCACCTGCACGCCGGCACCCTGGAAGATGCGCGCCTTGGCCTCGCCGTAGGCACGCATGCCGCCATGATGGTCGAGATGATCCTCGGTCAGGTTCAGCATGACTGCAGCGTCGGCCGCAAGCGTTTCGGTCGATTCGAGCTGAAAACTGGACAGTTCCAGCACCCAGGTTTCAGCGGGCTTGCCGCCTTTTTTTTCCGACGCTTCGCGCCCAGCCAGCGCATCCAGTACCGCTGGACTGATATTGCCGGCGACTTCGGCATCCAGGTCGGCGGCGCGGCACATCGCGCCGGTCAGCGCAGTCACTGTCGTTTTTCCGTTCGTGCCCGTGATGGCGATGATGCGTGGGCGTTCCGGTGCACCAATCATGGGGAGCGATCCGGCAAACAACTCCACATCGCCGATGACCGGCACGCCATGCTCGAGTGCACGGCGCACCTGCGGCGTTGTGCGCGGCACGCCGGGGCTGATCGCAATCAGATCCACGCCATCAAAACTCTCATCGCGCCATGCGCCAAGATGCAGTTCAGCAGCCGGAACGGCACCATGCAGTTCCGCCACGCCGGGCGGCTGATCACGCGAATCCGCGACGCGCAAAGCCGCGCCGCGGCCCGCCAGCCACTTCGTCATGGACAACCCTGTTTCGCCGAGTCCGAGCACCAGCACCCTTTTTCCGTTCACGTTCACCGTTGCAGACGGCAATCCAGACAACGCTTCGCCGCCACCGAACAGCGTTCATAATTATTATCAATAATATATTTTGAATAGGATTTCATAAGCATTTACAAAATAATTATTATCAAAATATTAATCAACGCAACTTCAACGTCGACAGGCCGAACAGCACCAGCATCATGGTGATGATCCAGAAACGAATGACGACCTGTGACTCTTTCCACCCACCAAGCTCGTAGTGGTGATGCAGCGGCGCCATGCGAAAAATGCGCTTGCCGCCGCTGTACTTGAAGTAGGCCACCTGCAGCATCACCGACAGCGTCTCGGCGACGAACACACCGCCCATGATGAACAGCACGATTTCCTGGCGCACGATCACCGCCACCGTGCCCAGCGCCGCGCCCAGCGACAGCGCGCCGACATCGCCCATGAACACTTCGGCCGGGTAGGCGTTGAACCACAGGAAACCGAGGCCCGCCCCGGCCAGCGCAGTACAGAACACCAGCAGTTCGCCGGCACCGGGGATATAGGGAAACAGCAGGTACTTGGAATACACGGCATTGCCGACCACGTAGGCAAAGATGCCCAGCGCGCTCGCCACCATCACCGCCGGCATGATGGCAAGGCCGTCCAGCCCGTCGGTGAGATTCACGGCGTGACTGGTGCCGACGATGACGCAGTAGCTGAGCGCGATGAAGCCGAAGGCGCCCAGCGGATAGGCGATGTTCTTGAAAAAGGGCACGATCAGGTCAGCCTTGGGCGGCAGATCCATCTCGAAGCCGCTCCTCATCCAGGCGACAAACAGCTCGAGGATTTTTTCGTTACTCGGCACCGACACTGCAAAAGCGAGATAGACCGCGGCAGCAAAGCCGATGACCGAGGACCAGAGGAACTTGGATTTAGCCGACAGGCCCTTGGGATTGCGGTAGACCACCTTGCGGTAATCGTCCACCCAGCCGATGGCGCCAAAACCGAAAGTGACAATCAGCACCACCCATATGAAACGGTTCGACAGATCAGCCCACAGCAACGTGGTGATCAGGATGGCGATCAGCACCAGCACACCGCCCATGGTCGGCGTGCCGGCCTTGACGAGATGCGATTTCGGTCCGTCTTCGCGCACCGACTGGCCGATCTTGTAGGCCGTGAGCTTGCGGATCACGATGGGCCCGGCGATCAGTGAGATCGCCAGCGCTGTGAGACAGGCCATGACGGCGCGCAACGTGATGTAGTTGAACACGCCGAATGCGCGGTAGTCCTGGGACAGCCATTGGAACAATGCAAGCAGCATTCCTAAGTCCTTCCGAGCGGCATCAATGCGCCCCTTTGTTGTCGTTGGCGGCCTCATCGGCGAAAGCGGAAACCACGCGCTCCATGCGCATGAAGCGCGAGCCTTTCACCAGCACCGTGGTGCCGGGCACATCGCAGGCAGCAACAGCGTCGAGCAGTTCCTCGATGCGTTCAAAATGCCGCGCCCCTTCACCGAACGCGGCGGCAGTGTGTTTCGTCGCCTCGCCGATCAGCAGCAACGCGCTGATGCCGCGCTCGCGCGCGTGGCGGCCAATCTCGGCATGGAATGCCGGGCCCTGTTCACCCACTTCGCCCATGTCGCCGAGCACCAGCACACGTCGCCCCTGCAGGGAGGCGAGCACATCAATCGCGGCGCGCGCCGAATCCGGGTTTGCGTTGTAGGTGTCGTCGACCACCACGGCACCATGGCGGCCCTGCTTACGCTGCAGACGGCCCTTGACGGCGCTGAATGCGGTCAGACCGCGCGCCACCGCGCCCAGACCGGCGCCAGCAGCAGTCGCGGCGGCGGCGGCGGCCACGGCATTGCTCACGTTGTGCAATCCCGGCACCTGCAGCGAAAAACTGACATCACCTTCGGGTGCATCAAGGATGATGTCGCTGCCAAAACCGCTGAGCTGGTGACGTCCTGTCACCGCGGCAGCCAGCCGGTGGTTGATGCTGAAGTCACGCACGCCGCACTCGCCGGGCACAACGCCGCGCCAGTACTCGGCGTAGTCATCGTCGGCATTGATCACCGCGGTGCCGCCCGGCTGCAGCGCGGCAAACAGTGCGCCATGCTCGTGCGCCACATCCTCCACGCTGGCCATGAACTCCTGGTGCTCGCGCTGCGCGTTGTTCACCAGCGCAACGGTGGGTGCGGTGATCGCGGCCAGTTCTCGCGTCTCGCCCGGATGGTTCATGCCGACCTCGATAACGGCTGCCGCATGCTCTTCGCGCAGGCGGAGCAGCGTCAGCGGCAGGCCGATGTCATTGTTGAAATTGCCGGCAGTGGCGAGCACGGCATCCGGTCCGTAATGCACACCCAGGATTGCGGCGATCATTTCCTTGACCGTGGTCTTACCGTTCGAACCGGCAACGGCGACCAGCGGAATGTCAAAGCGCGCGCGCCAGCAGGCAGCCAGTGTGCCCAGTGCCTTGCGCGTGTCATCGACCACGATGGCCGGCAGGCCGGCAGCGGATTGCGTCGCATATGCCCTGGCACCTGCTTCGTCGATCATCACCGCCGCGGCACCGCGTTCACGCACCGCGCCAAGGAATTCATGGCCGTCGAAACGCTCGCCGCGCAATGCGACGAACAGCGCTCCGGGTTCGAGTGTGCGGCTGTCCGTCGATACCGACAGGAAGCTCGCCTCGGCGGTGCTTCGTGCGCCGACGCCGTGTGCATCGATTGCGCGGGCAGCCTCGAGTATGCTCATCATGCCGCCGCGTTCCAGTCGCGCAATGCCCGCTTTGCTTCAGCCGCGTCCGAGAACGGCAACTTGCGACCCATCACTTCCTGATAGTCCTCGTGGCCCTTGCCGGCCAGCAGCACGATATCACCGGTCTTCGCACCAACCAGCGCCAGCCGTATCGCGGCGGCCCGGTCAGTCTCAACCACGACATTGCCGTCGGCGGCGGACGGAACCCCCTCCAGGATCTGCGCCAGGATTTCCGCCGGCTCTTCGCCACGCGGATTGTCGTTGGTCAGCACTATGCGATCAGCATGACGCGCCGCGACCGCGCCCATCAGCGCGCGCTTGCCGCGGTCGCGCTCGCCGCCGCAACCAAACACGCAGACCAGCCGGCCACCGCTGGAGCGCACCGCGTCCTTCATTGTCACCAGTGCCTTCTCCAGCGCATCCGGCGTATGCGCGAAATCCACCACAACCATGGGCCGATCTTTGCCGCCCAGGCGCTGCAGGCGCCCCGGCACCGGTTCCAGTTTCACCAACGCCGCGGCAGCCGCCGCGAAGGGCACGCCCGAAACCAGCATGGTTGAGAGCACACCGAGCAGATTGGAAACATTGAAGCGGCCGAGCAACGCGCTTTCAATGCGCGCCTCACCCCAGGAGCTCTTCACCGTGAAGGCGATGCCCTGGGCCGACACCTGCGTGTCATGCGCTTCCATCCAGCCTTCCAGGCCGGCACGCAGCGCCACACCCTCGAAAGTGCTGTAGCCGATGCGGTTGACACTGCTCTTTCCTGCGCGTCCTGAAAGATTGCGCGCAATCTGTACACCCTGCACGTCGTCCATGTTCAGAATGGCGTGGCGCAGGCCCGGCATCTCGAACAGCTTCTGCTTGGCACGCGCATAGCTTTCCATGTCGCCGTGATAGTCGAGGTGGTCGCGCGACAGGTTCGTGAACAGTGCCGCGCCAAACACGACACCGTTGACGCGGCCCTGCTCCAGGCCGATCGAGGACACTTCCATCGCCACGCCCTGCGCGCCATCGGCGAGCAATTCGGCCAGCGAACGATGCAGCAGCACCGGATCGGGCGTGGTGTTCGCCCCTGCCACCAGACTGCCCTGCAGGCCGATGCCCAGCGTTCCGACCACCGCAGTGCGCGCCCCGCAGGCAGTGAAGGCCTGTGCCAGCCACTGCGAGCAGGAGGTCTTGCCGTTCGTGCCGGTGACGCCGATCGTCCACAGGCGCTCGGTCGGGCGCCCGTACACCTCATGGGCCAGATGGCCGGCGAGATCGCGCAGGCCTTTGACTGCAATGGCGGGCAGCTTCCAGTCCGGGTTCCACGTGTAGTCCTCGGCCTCGTAGAGCACCGCGGCAGCGCCAGCAGCTACGGCACTGCGGATGTGGCGTCGACCGTCGTCGCGCGCGCCGGGCCAGGCGAGGAAGACCTCACCAGGCTTCAGTGCGCGGCTGTCGGTGGCCAGTCCGCCGCCCTTGCCCTTGTCCTGGCCGACCGCGCCCGCATCGACACCAACGGCGACGCCTTGCGCGCCGAGTTGTCCGAGAAGTTGCAGGGCCTGTTCGCCGAGGGATGTCATATGGAGGCTCAGATGCTTTCCCTGACTTCCTGGCCGGCGGCGGGAAGGACGATGGCCTTCATGGGCGCGTCCGGCGGCACATCAAGCGCGCGCAGCGCGCCTTCCATCACCCTGGCGAACACTGGCGCCGCCACGGCACCGCCGTAATACTGGCCGTCACTGGTCTCGTCGATCATCACTGCAATGACCAGACGCGGCCTGGATACCGGGGCAAAGCCGACGAAGGAAGATACGTACTTGTTCGCCGCATAGGCGCCGTTTTCCTGCTTGTGCGCAGTGCCGGTCTTGCCGCCGACGCGGTAACCCACGATCTGTGCGCGCGGTGCGGTACCGCCCGGATGCACCGCCGATTCAAGCATGGCGCGCACGGCACGCGCTGTTTCCACGGAGATCACGCTCTGCGCCGGTGGCGGCGTATCCACCTTGATCAGCGAAATCGGCACCAGGTCGCCGTCACGCGCAAAAATTGAATAGGCGCGCGCCAGTTGCACGAGGCTCACCGAAATACCGTGGCCGTAGGACATGGTGGCCTGCTCGATCGGCCTCCAGGTCTTCGCCGGACGCACGCGGCCGGTGACTTCGCCGGGGAAACCCAGCTTCGGCGCGAGGCCGAAACCGACCGAATTGAACATGTTCCACATGGATTCGGCGGGCAGGCTGAGCGCAATCTTCGCAGCACCGACGTTGGAGGATTTCTGGATCACCTGCGATACGCTGATCAGGCCTTCGGCGTGCGCATCATGAATCGTTGCCTTGCCGATCGTGAGGCTGCCCGGCGCCGTCTGGATCATGGTCTGCGGCGTGATGCGCCCTTCCTCCAGCGCGGCGGCCACGGTGAACGGCTTGAGCGTCGAGCCCGGCTCGAAGGTGTCGGTCACGACACGGTTGCGCAGGCTGCCGCCGGTCAGACGCGTACGGTTGTTCGGGTTATAGGTGGGCATGTTTGCCAGCGCCAGTATCTCGCCAGTGACAACGTCCAGAACAACAATGCTGCCGGCCTTGGCGCGATGCTGCTCGATCGCCTCCTTCAACTGGCCGAAAGCGAGCGTCTGGATGCGAGCGTCCAATGCAAGCCTCAGGTCGCGGCCTTCCTGCGCTGCCTTGATCGACTGCATGTCCTCGACGATCTGGCCACGGCGGTCCTTGATCACGCGACGGCTGCCGGGCTTGCCGGCGAGCTGCTCCTGGTAGGCCAGTTCGACGCCTTCCTGGCCAATGTCCTCGGCACCGGTGAAACCCAGCACATGCGCCATCACTTCACCACCCGGGTAATAGCGGCGGTATTCGCGGCTCTGGAACAGGCCGGGGATGCGCAACTCGGCGATGCGGTCGGCCGTCTCCGGCGGGATCTGGCGCTTCACATAGACGAAATCGCGGCTGGCATCGCTGATGCGCTTTTCGATCTCCTGCGGCGGCATCTCCAGCAGTGCCGCGAGCTTGCCCAGTTGCGCCTTGTCCAGATCCACTTGATCACGAATCGCCGATACCGATTTCACCGGCGTGGAGATTGCCAGCGCCTCGCCATGACGATCGGTAATGCGACCGCGGTTCGCGGTGATCTCGATCACGCGGCTGTAGCGCGACTCGCCCTTGGCCTGCAGAAAATCGTTGTTCCAGCCCTGCAGGTACACGGCACGCCCGGCCAGCACCATAAAGCCCGACAGAAAGCAGAGCAGCAGCAGGCGCGAGCGCCACACAGGCAGACGCAGCGTGAGTACCGGGCTGGATGCGAAGTTCACGGTGCAGTACCTCCGCCATCAGCCTTGCGGGACGGGAGTTCGATCATCTGCACCCGCCCGGCTTCCGGCGGGCGCATGCGCAACGACTGGCGCGCGATTTTCTCGACACGGGCATGCATGGCCCAGGTGCTCGATTCCAGCTGCAACTGGCCGTACTCGACATCAAGCTGGCGTGAGCGCTCCTGCTCCTCTTCCAGTTCGACGAACAGCTTTCTCGCCTGATGCTGGGAGGTGACAAGGCCCAGCGCACAGGTCGTGAACACTGCCAGCAGGATGAGACTCAGCCGTGCCATGTCTTTTCCGCGATCCTGAGAATGGCGCTGCGCGCGCGCGGATTGCGCTGCACTTCATCGGCTGTGGCGCGCACCGCGCGGCCGACAAGGCGCAGATGGGGTTGCGGCAACTGAGAAGCCTTGAGCGGCAGGCGCTCGGGCAGCCCGGTTTCGGGATGGGCCTGCCCCTTGAGAAAACGCTTCACGATGCGGTCTTCCAGCGAATGAAAGCTGATCACGGCGAGACGTCCTCCGGGGCGGAGGACCTCAAGCGCCTGGGGCAGCATCAACGACAACTCTTCAAGCTCCTGATTGACGTGAATCCGTACAGCTTGAAACGTCCGCGTCGCCGGATTGAAGCCCGGTTCACGCGTCCGGACGGCCTTACCCACGAGATCGGCAAGTTGCCCGGTGCGGAGTAGAGGCGCTCCTGACCGAGCAGCAACAATCGCCTTTGCAATCTGTTTAGCAAACCGTTCTTCGCCATAGCGCTCCACGACCTCCCTGATTTCTACTTCGTCTGCGATCGCCAGCCACTCCGCCGCCGTCTGCCCCCTGCTTCTGTCCATGCGCATGTCCAGCGGACCGTCCATGCGAAAGCTGAATCCCCGTTCCCGTTCGTCCAGTTGCGGCGAGGACACGCCAACATCGGCGAGCACCCCGTCCACCGCCGCTACACCCATGTCGCCCAGCACGCGCTTCAATTCGCCGAAGCGCGCATGCACCAGCACCAGCCTTGCATCCTCCAACTCGCGACCGGCGGCAATTGCCTCCTCGTCACGATCCAGTGCAATCAATCGTCCCGCCGGCCCCAGCCGTTCGAGGATCAGGCGCGCGTGGCCGCCACGTCCGAAGGTCGCGTCCACGTAAGTGCCATTGCGACGCACACTGTCCGCATCGCCGCCCTCGCCACCATCAATGGCCAGTGCATCGACTGCTTCTTGAACCAGAACAGGCGAGTGGATGGGTGCATGCGCGGTCACAGCGAAAAGCTGTCGGTGCCGGGTGGCGGTGTAGTGCTCGCGAGGCTCATGGCACTGGCGAGTTTTGCCTCCCAGGCCTCGACATCCCAGAGCTCGAAATGACTGCCCTGCCCGATCAGCATCACGTCTTTTTTCAGGCCGGCGAATTTGCGCAGCGCGGGCGACACCAGCAGGCGGCCCTGTGCATCAGGCGCCAGTTCCTCGGCGAAACCGACCAGCAACCGCTGCCATGAGCGCGCCTCCGCGCTGAAGCTGGGCAGGGACTGGACGCGATTGACGATGGGTTCCCAGGCGAGAAGGGGATAGAGCAGCACGCAGCCATCGGGGTGCGCAGTCAGGACGACTGCACCGCCACCGGAGATCAGGGCATCACGGTGCCGGGTCGGCACTGCGAGCCGCCCCTTGGCATCCAGACTGAGTTCCGTGGCCCCCTGAAACATGCTTTCCCCTGAGCGTGGAGAAATTGGAGAAACTCCCCAATATTCCCCACTAATTTCTACTTCCTCCCACTTTAGTGGAAAGATTTAGGGGGGTCAAGCAAGAAATCCGGAAAAATGTAGGCGAGACAGGGACTTAAGTCACTTTTCGCAGAAAGCCTCTAAAAAAATATCCTTATAAAACAATGCATATAAAGCAGCAACTGCAAGTGCTTTATTAAGAATTTAGGGGTATTTTCAGCGAAAACTTCCCACCGGCGAGCCAATCAGACACCAGCATCGCCGAAAGGGGGCCTGCCGAGCCTCTCAGGACGAGGCCGGATCGGACGAAATAAGAGGAGTTTCTGCTTTTCCACCGTACAGGCG
The DNA here is from genome assembly GCA_945885335.1 of Bordetella parapertussis. Lineage (GTDB taxonomy): Bacteria > Pseudomonadota > Gammaproteobacteria > Burkholderiales > SG8-39 > CAIYPG01. The sequence goes on along the minus strand of CAMCYY010000090.1, from coordinate 2,084 downwards.
CACGGTGGGCGCTGCAGGAGACAGCGCGTCAGTGCAGGTGTTTTTTGCCAGCAGCGGTACGCACGGTCGGCGTGCCGGTACTGCGTGCCACAGCGGTATCCAGCGCAGCGCCGGTGGCATTCCAGCGACGCTCAAAGAGCTGATGCACGACCTGCAGCACCTCACCGATTTCTCCCTCGGCGAAATGGCGGGACATCAGCGTGGACACATCTTCGATCATGCTGCGGCGCTGTTCTTCCTGTATCGCTTCCTGCGAGGGACCAACAAAGGCCATGGTGCGCTCGTCGCGCCCGTCCTCGTGGTAGTACGTGACTTCGACACCGGCAGCCTGCTCTGCATAGCCGCACAGCGATGCAAATGAAGACTCCAGTGCGCGCTGAAAATTGCGGCCGACCCAGCCGGTCCAGCAGATGTCGAGCACACGCCGGCGGCGATCAAACACCACACCGGGTTCGTCCTGGTGCGCACTGCGCGCATCAGCAAGGCCGTCCAGATCGACGTAGTCAAACCACGATCGCAGGGCCTGCTCAACCTCGGCCTGGGTTACGCCATCCTTGAGGGCGACGACGCCATGGACGTGAACTTCGGTATGCATGGAAAACTCCTGGTAACCGCCGGTGGATGCCAAGATTTGGCCATGACGGGAGAAATGCAGAATATGGCTGGAATGCTAAGGCCGCGCGGCCGGCAATTCAACCCTTATTTTCACAGGGCAAATCACCGCCGGCGCTGGCGTAGCACCAGCAGTTCAGTGCATCAGGCCTTGGGCGCTGCCCGGGTCTTGTCGAGCACCGTCATCGCAGTGGCCACTACACCGGCAATGTCAGCAACATTGGTCGGAATGATCATGGTGTTGTTCGTGCGCGCAAGCTGCGAAAACGCAATGATGTATTGCTCGGCGACCTTCAGGTTGGCCGCCTGCGCGCCACCTTCCTTGCCTATGGCCGCAGCCACAGATTCAACCGCCGCCGCGGTCGCCTCGGCGACGAGACGAAGTGCCGTGGCCTCGCCCTGCGCCTTGTTGATCTGCGCGGTCTTCTCGCCCTCGGACTTCAGCACCGCGGCCTGCTTCTGGCCCTCGGCGACATTGATCTCCTGCTGCTTTTCGCCCTCGGACTTTGCGATCAGCGCACGCTTCTCGCGCTCAGCCGTGATCTGCTGCTGCATGGAACGCAGAATGGCCTCGGGCGGCGTGATGTTCTTGATCTCGTAGCGCAGCACCTTCACACCCCAGCTGCGGCCCGCCTCGTCGAGCACGGCCACCACCTGACGGTTCATTTCATCACGGCTCTCGAAGGTCTTGTCCAATTCCATCTTGCCAATCTCGGAGCGCAACGCCGTCTGCGCAAGTTGCGTAATCGCGGCGATGTAGTTCGACGAGCCATAGGACGCAAGGCGCGGGTCAGTCACCTGGAAATAAATCACACCGTCCACCGCCAGCTGGGTATTGTCCTTCGTGATGCAGACCTGCTCGGAGACATCGAGAGGGATTTCCTTGAGCGAATGGCGGTAGGCCACCTGGTCGACAAAGGGAATGATGACATTCAGGCCCGGCTCAAGAATGGCGTGGAATTTCCCGAGCCGCTCCACCACCCAGGCATTCTGCTGCGGCACGACGCGCACGCCCTCGACCACAAACACGATGACAACAGCAAGCAAAAAAAACGGAATGGCAAACGAACGCGTCATTTCGATCGAGGAAATGGCGATCGTCGCAATGACGACGCCGATGAGTTTTGCAGACATGTGGCCTCCTCCGGAAGTTCAGACAGGGTGCAGCGGATATTTGGATAACTGAAAGACGGGAGCCAGTCAGACTGGCCGCGTCCTGGAGATTCTGAGCGTATTGCCTTCAATGGCGATAACGTAGAGCATGTCACCGGCGGCCGCATCGCCAACATTGCCGGCCAGGCCCTCGACAAAGGCCTCCCAGGAGGCATCACGGTAGCGCACACGGGCATGGCCGGCGGTGCGATTCAGCCAGGACTCGAAAGTTACCGGCTGGCCGCTGTCGATGGATTTCATGGCAACGGTGTTGAGCGACAATTGGCGTTTGTAGATCCAGAACATACCGCCCATGGCCA